>JBNMJR010000305.1:0-1659 GCA_050873925.1 Acetatifactor sp. | reverse complement strand
CCGGTGCAGCGTCTGATCCGGGCGATGGAAGAATTCGAGAAGGATGCGTCCGGATATGTCTATCAGCCGGTGGAAGGCACCACGGAGATCGAGGCACTGTCCCAGTCCTACGAGCACATGGTAAGAAAGATCCAGAAACTGATGAATCAGGTGCGCCAGGAAGAGATCTCCCTGCGCAAAACGGAGTTGAAGGCATTGCAGGCCCAGATCAATCCTCACTTCTTATATAATACACTGGATGCCATTGGGTGGCTCTGCGAGGAAGAACGGTGTCAGGATGCTGTGGAGATGGTCAATGCGCTGGCGAAGCTGTTCCGTATCAGTATCAGCAAGGGACACGAACTGATCACTATTGAAAAAGAAGTGGAGCATGCCAGAAGCTATTTAAAGATCCAGAACTTCCGCTATAAGAATCAGTTTTCCTATGAATTTCAGGTGGAGGAAGACTGTCTGCAATATTACTGCAACAAGATCACCTTGCAGCCCATTATCGAAAATGCCATCTATCACGGGCTGGACCGCATGGTGGATGAAGGACGTATCCTGATTCGGATCTACAGCGAAGGGGAGGATGTGATCTTCCGGGTGGAGGATAACGGCGTCGGCATGTCCGAGGAACAGTGCCGGTCGATCCTTCACAAGGAACCGGGAGATAATTCCGGCATCGGCATCAAGAATGTCAACGACAGGATCAAAATCTATTTCGGAAAAGAGTACGGTCTTTCCATAGAAAGTGAACTGGATGAAGGTACTACCGTTATCATAAGGATGCCAAAGGTGGAAGAAAATGCAGCGGCAGGATGGGAGAAAGTATGAGAAAACTTAAAATGAAAAAAATACTGTCTCTGCTGGTTGCGGGTGCACTGGTACTTGTAAGTATGAGCGGCTGTGGCAAAGACACGGAGACGGGGAAAACCCAGGTGGCTATGATCGTGAAGTCCACAGAGAGTGCGTTTTGGAAAAGTGTCTTTGCGGGAGCGAGGGCGGCAGCAACGGAATATAATCTGAATGTTACTTTTAACGGCCCGGAATCGGAAGAAGACTATGAGACCCAGAACGAAATGGTACGACAGGCCATGGAGGATGGTGTGGATGTGATCATTTTCTCGGCGGTGGATTACAATGCCAATGCGGAGATCATAGATCAGGCCGCCCAGAGAGGAATTAAGATCGTTGTCATTGACAGCGATGTCAACAGCAGTATGGTAAGCTGCCGCATTGGGACCAATAACCTGCAGGCCGGTGTGAAAGCGGCGGAGGCGGCTCTGGCGGCAGAAGAGGACGAACTGTATATCGGTATTGTGAACTATGATGTGAATTCCGCCAACGGGCAGCAGCGGGAACTGGGATTCCGCCAGACGGTGGAACAGGATCCGAGAGTAAAGGATATTACCACCATCAATGTCCTTTCCACCACGGAGGATGCCAGAGCGGGAGCAAAAGAGATGCTTCTGTCGGATTCCAGAATCAATGTGGTGGTGACCTTTAATGAATGGACCAGTCTCGGTGTGGGCTGGGCCATCCGGGATCTGGACCGGGGAGACCGGACCCAGGTAGTGGCTTTTGACTCCAATGTGGTCTCTGTGGGAATGCTGGAGACCGGCGAGGTGGATGCGCTGATCGTGCAGAACCCCTATGCCATGGGGTATCTGGGAGTGG
>JBNMJR010000304.1:0-1679 GCA_050873925.1 Acetatifactor sp. | reverse complement strand
TTTCCAGAGTCTATGCGGACAACATCGACAATGCCGACATGGTGGCAAAACTGGTGGAAGAAGCCTGGGGGGAATCAGAACAGCTGACAGAGATAGCGTTCCGGTTCGGTATATTCCAGCGGCTGGACTATCTGCTGCACATCCCTGTTGCGCAGATGACCCGGGGCAATATGTTTTACCGCAAGGTGGTACATGACTTGCGTCACGGCTGGTGGAGAGCCATGAAAAATCCCTGGCTTACAAAAAAGAACAAGTGTTATCATACGCTGTTTGCCGTTGCACCGAAGGGAATCCGGGTGCTGCACAGAAAAGTGAAACATATAGAGTGAGGCAGACAACAGAACAAGGCATAAAATAAGGAATGAGTTAAGGTACATGAAAAGAAAGTTGGCATTTCTGGGAGCAATACTCCTGGCGGCATTTATATTTACCTATGAGGGCAATACCTATCGGACCCATGCGCTGGATGAAGAAGATCAGGCATGGATCGATGAAGCGAGAGAAGCCCTGCAGGACATCGTGGAGGAACGGGAGGTCATGGCACTGGTCTATCTGTGCGATGATCTGACGATCCGTGCGGAAGCGGATGACAGCAGTGCGAAAGTGGTCACCGTACCCAGTGGACAGATGGTGGAGATCCGGGATGTAACGGTGGATGAAGACTATCAGGTCTGGGAAATGGTATCTGCGGAGGTAAAGGGCAAAATCTACGAGGGATATATTCCCCGGGATTATCTGGCATGCTCGGATGAACGATTCCTGGAATGGGAAGAAATATATGGCATGAATCCCGGTGAGGCTGTCATGCTGGCGGAAGAAAATGCCACCGGTGTCTATGCGGATATTGAGCAGTTCCCGGAGAGCTACCGCCCGGCATTGCAGGCATTGAAACAGCAGCATCCCAACTGGACCTTCGTGCGCCAGAATACCGGCCTGGATTTCCAGACCGCGGTCAACAATGAATTACAGGGCGGAAAAAGTCTGGTCTATAAGAGCTACGGGGATTACTGTAAGGAGGGACAGCACAGTCCCAACTGGTATTTTGCTTCGGAAGATGTACTGAAATTGTACATGGATCCGCGAAATTCCCTGCAGGAGAATGCCATTTTCCAGTTTGAACAGCTGACCTATAACGCAAGCTATCATACGGAAGAGGCGGTAAGGAATTTCCTCGAAGGAACCTTTATGAACAGCAGTCAGAACGCACCCGGAACCGTGATGAAATTCTATCATATTTTCTGGTCCATCGGTGCGGAGGAGAACCGGCAGGTCAGCCCGTTCCATCTGGCAGCCAGAGTGCTGCAGGAACAGGGACAGGGAACCTCTCCGCTGATCTCCGGTACCTATCCGGGCTATGAAGGCTACTACAATTACTTCAATGTGGGGGCTTCCGGCAGTACCAATGAAGAAGTGATCATCAATGGACTGAATTATGCCAAAGACCATAACTGGCAGGGAGCCTACTACTCGATTCTGGGAGGAGCGGAAGTAATCTCCGCAAACTACATACGGAAAGGCCAGGATACCTTGTATTTACAGAAATTCAATGTAGCCCCCACGGCCAGCAACCCGATATATACCCACCAGTATATGCAGAATATTTCAGCACCTACCACGGAAGCCCTGAGCATCAAAAAGCTGTATGCCGACGCCGGAGCCCTGGAGAACACCTTTGTCTT
>JBNMJR010000303.1:0-1715 GCA_050873925.1 Acetatifactor sp. | reverse complement strand
CCTCCATGCCTCTCCGAAGCAGGCTCCCCTCCTGCTTTTTCCCATGTGGTATTTCAAATATAAAAATGTAGAAAACAACAAAGGCAATAAGCCATCCCTTCAAAGGATAACTTATTGCCTTACAGGTTCTCTTATCGGATATTGCTCAGCCGAAGATCAGTCTCTGCAATTATGCACGGGACAGATACTCACCGGTTCTGGTATCGATCTTGATCTTGTCGCCCTGGTTAACGAACAGAGGTACTGCAACAGTAGCTCCGGTCTCAACGGTAGCAGGCTTGCTGGCACCGGTAGCGGTATCACCCTTGAATCCGGGCTCGGTCTCGGTGATCTCCAGTTCTACGAACAGAGGAGGCTCAACGGAGAATACGCTGCCATTGTGAGAGCAGATCTTGCACATCTCGTTCTCTTTTACGAACTTCAGTGCATCGCCTACGGTCTCAGAGTTCAGTGCAACCTGATCGTAAGTCTCGGTATCCATGAAGTAGTACAGATCACCATCTTCATACAGATACTGCATATCCTTTCTATCAATACGCGCCTGAGGGCACTTCTCAGTAGGACGGAAAGTCTTCTCAACCACACCGCCACTCTTAATGTTCTTCAGCTTGGTTCTTACGAAAGCTGCGCCCTTTCCCGGCTTAACATGCTGGAATTCGATAATCTGGTAAACATTGTTATCATACTCAATGGTAATACCATTTCTGAAATCACCTGCAGAAATCATAATGTATTCCTCCTAAATATTTTCACGTCATAATTCTTTAACATTTTAATATAAAAACATGCACATTTCAACTACTTTTGAAAAAATTTTTCAAATTTCTTGGGAAACTACTGCCTGTTCTCCCGCAGGAAGTCGATGGCCTGCAGATATCCATCCAGTCCCTGTCCGTAGATCTGCCTGCTGCATACCGGCGCCGTCACGGAAATTTTGCGGAACTCTTCTCTGCTCGTAATGTCGGAAATATGGACTTCCACCTTGGGCATATCCACACTTGCCAGCGCATCCCGGATGGCATAGCTGTAATGGGTGTAGGCACCGGGATTGATGACGATCCCCTCTGTTCCGTCAAAGTAAGCCTCCTGGATCCTGTCGATGATGGCTCCCTCATGGTTGCTCTGGAACACCTGGATCTCTTCTCCGGTCTCCTTCGCTTTTTTGTCGATCAGATCCAGTAAATACTGATAGTCCTGTGTTCCGTAGATCTTTTTCTCACGGATTCCCAGGAAATTCAGATTAGGTCCGTTGATCACCAGAATCTTCATCTTTTTTCTCTCCTTTTTCTTCTGTGTATCTTTCTGCTTCCGTAACTGCAGCTGCAATTCTTCCGCCAGTTCATCGGAATGCCTGTTATCCACATCCAGTATAATGTCCGCACATTCTGTATAAATCTTGTCCCGGGTCTCCAGTAGTTCCCGGATCCTTGTCAAAGGATCCTCACACTGCAGCAGAGGCCTTGTGGTATCATTTTTCAACCGCTCATAGACCACTTCCGGTGACACCCGCAGATACACCACCGTTCCGCACTGATGCAACAGGGGCCGGTTCGCCGGATTGACCGGAGTACCTCCTCCCACGGACAGGATGCGTTCGTATTTCTGTTCCCCGCATTTTCGCAGCAGTTCTGTCTCCAGTTCCCGGAAATAAGCTTCACCGTCATCCGCAAAGATCTGCGTGATGCTCCTGCCCTCCTGTCTCTCGATCAGTTTGT
>JBNMJR010000302.1:0-1739 GCA_050873925.1 Acetatifactor sp. | reverse complement strand
GTCCCAGCTCGTCGTCTCTGTCGGAAGCGATCCTCACGGTGAGGTCTCCTTCCTGCAGCGTACGCATGGCGGTATTCATCCGTTCGATGGGTTTGGTCATGTTCCGCCCCACCCGGGATGCCACAACCACGCACAACAGTACACTGATCGTCAGCATCACCGTCAGCACACGGTACATGGAACTGAGCACTTCTTTGGAAAATACACTGGGGCAGGCCATGACGGTATACAGTCCGCTCTTCCCCAGAGGCTGGATCAGCAGTTCTCCGGCACGGTAAACACCCAGCAGTTTATGTCCGCTCATGAGTTCCTCACGAATCTGATCTGCCTGCAGATTACCACTCTCGTAGATCGTTCTCCAATAGGGATCCAGAAAAGCCACTTCCGTCTTCCCGTTTCCGCTGTCCCGGATGATCTTCTCGAAATTCTCCGCCCGCATGCTGATCACAATATAACCTTCCAGTGTATCCCCGCTTCCCAGCAGTTTGCCGGCCGCATACAGCAGGATCTCACTGTCATTACTCTCCGCCCGCCGCAGGACCAGTTTTTCTTCACTGTCCTCCACTGCTTTCAGGATTCCCCAGTAGACCGGCAGATCCGTTCTGGCATCTCCCTGTCCGGTGGTATAGATACATTTTCCGTTCCTATCATAGAGGTCAAACTGTGCATACTCCCGGTAATCCGATACTTCACGGTAGAATTGCAAATATATCTTGCTCCGGGACCAGGAATCTTCTTCATTGATATTGTCTACAATTTTGCGATTGGCATTGATATTTTCCACCACCGCCTCAAAATTACGAAATACCTCCAGTACACCGGTGTCGATCTGCTGTGCCTGTTCCGTTATGTTCTTTTCATAATCGCTGTTGATCTTGGTCTCCATGGTCTGGATCAGAGACACTCCGAAGAACAACAGGGGAAAAAGCGCTACCACTGCAAAGCAGACCAGTAATTGTCTGTGAAATGATTTTTTAATCCACTTTCTCATCCTTACTCCTTTGCAGTGCATCCCAGGCTGCCAGGATAGACTCTTTTTCGTCGGCTGCCCAGGTCACATCATAGTCTATCGCCTTTAACCGGTTATCCTCCGCTGTTGTTTCCTCCGGCATATCATTCCGGACGGTTCTGCGCAAGAAGGCTTCCTCCACCAGCCGCTGCGCATCCTGACTGACTGTAAAATCCAAAAACAACTGTGCATTCTCCAAATGTTTCGTTCCTTTTACAATGGCAGTGGCATCCGGAATGGCGCTGGTGCCGTCCGTGGGATAGATCATGACCAGATCTTCTCCTTCCAGAATCCGCTGTCTGGCCATACCTTCGTTGGTAATGCCTACCAGTCTCGTACCGGTATTCACCTCATCCAGCACAGCCCCGGAGGAAGGTGAAATATTGCCGTTCAGCGCATCGTTGAAATTACTCAGAACGGTCTGCTCTTCCCCGTCCACTACCTGCAGCATGGTGCACAGCGCTGTAAAGCTGCTTCCGGATTTTCCCGGATCCGCAAAAGCTATTTTCCCTTTCCAACGGTCGGTCTGCAGTTCCGCCCAGGTCTTGGGAGCCGCCACCGGATATACCAGCTTGCTGTTGTATACAAACACAATAGGCAGCACGGAAAAAGGGGTATAGGCATCCCCTTCCACCCGATAGGCTTCCTCGATCTGTTCCGCTTCCGCCACCCGGTAGGGCTGCAGATACTCCCGGCATTCTTCGAAGTTCTCGATACCGCCGCCGAACAT
>JBNMJR010000301.1:0-1818 GCA_050873925.1 Acetatifactor sp. | reverse complement strand
GGGTATAGATGGGCTCGGGAAGCTTATCTGCCTCCTTCAGACCTTCCGGAAGCTTGATACCGCATACGGTACCGTTCTTCTTGTAGCTTTCCCAGCCGCTTCCGGTAATGTATCCACGAACGATGCACTCGATGGGGAGCATGTTCAGCTTCTTGCACATCATGCTGTTGCCGTCGAATTTCGGCTGTCTGAAAAATTCGGGCATATCCTTAACATCAGCGGATACCATATGATTGGGAATCACATCCTCAGTCATATCAAACCAGAATTTTGACATCTGGGTCAATACAGTTCCTTTCTTTGTTACTGTGTTGTCCAAGATCACATCAAAGCAGCTGATACGGTCAGTTGCCACCATGATCAGGGTGTCTCCGTTGTCATAAATCTCACGAACTTTGCCTTCCTTGATCGGTTTCATTTCCTGTACGCTCATACCATCAGTCCTCGCATTCTTATGTTTTCGTTTTCAATTTTTTTGCAACTATTCAGAGCCATGTAAATATCAATGAATATTCGACGAATGCTGGCATTCGTAAGAATATTTATCGATATTTATAGGGCGACATAGCCTCAATGAGCAAAAGTCAAGCATCGAAGATGCGTTTTTGCGAATGAGGCTCTGAATAGTTACTGTTTCCTTTGGAACAGGTGTGGGTAAGATAAACCCACACCTTATAGATAACCAGATTTGTAAAAAAAAATCAATATGTTTTTACTGTAACTTTCCGATAAATTCCCGGACACGTCCGTTTTCCGTGGCAAAAATCTGTTCCGGAGACCCTTCTTCCACGATCACGCCCTGCTCCATGAAGATGATCCGGTCGGAAACCTCCCTGGCAAACTGCATCTCATGGGTCACGATGATCATGGTCATGTGTTCGCTGGCCAGCTGCCTGATGACCTTCAGAACTTCCGCAGTCAGCTCCGGATCCAGCGCCGAAGTGGGCTCGTCAAAAAACAGGATTTTCGGCTGCAATGCCAGTGCTCTGGCAATGGACACTCTCTGCTGCTGTCCGCCGGACAACTGATAAGGATAGGCATCCTCCTTGTCCGACAGTCCTAACTGCGCCAGAAGCTTTTCTGCTCTCTCCACAGCCTCTGTGCGGCTGACCTTATCCACATGGATCGGTGCATCGATGATATTTTTCATCACGGTATAATGAGGGAACAGATTAAAATTCTGGAACACCAGTCCGAAACATTTCCGGATCTTGTGCAGCTCTGCCTTAGATGCATATTCGCACTGCATCCTGCCACTTTTGTCCGTCTTCTCATGGGCTGCCGTCTGTCCCAGATAGATCAGCTCCCCGCCGTCCATTTTCTCCAGAAGCGTTGCACAGCGAAGCAATGTGGATTTGCCGGAACCGGAGGGGCCGATGATGGAGACTACTTCTCCCTCATTGACTTTCAGGGAAATATCCTTTAACACCCCGTTACCGTCAAAACTTTTTTTCACATGATTCATTTCCAAAAGGACCATTGTCTGCTGCTCCTATCTGTAATAAGATGTCTTCTTCTCCAGGTACTCCATAAAGGAAGCCACCACGAGATTGAAGATATAATAGAACACACCTGCTGCCAACAGCGGAACCACACTGGTCTGCGCCGCTCCGATCTGTTTTGCCACCGTGAACATTTCCGCAATGGAAATGGTAAATGCCATGGAGGTATCCTTGACCAGCGTAATGGTCTCATTGGTCACCGGCGGAAGGACACGCTTCACGACCTGCGGCAGAATGATCTTCACAAAAGTCTGTGCCTTGCTGTAGCCCAGCACTTCTGCCGCCTCATACTGTCCCACCGGTATGGATTCGATTC
>JBNMJR010000300.1:0-1929 GCA_050873925.1 Acetatifactor sp. | reverse complement strand
GGTATACTCTCTGGCACTGGCAGCAGTTGTGGCAGAAGAGATGAAGAAGAATCAGCAGTAAATATAGAAATAGAGTGAAAACAGGAGGAAGCATACAATGGCAATCAAGAGTCTGGTAATCAACCCCGGTTCCACCTCCACCAAGATCGGTGTATTTGAGGATGAGACCTTATTATTTGAAGAAACTCTGAGACATTCTACCGAGGAGATCTCCAAATACGATACTATTTTCGAGCAGAAGGATTTCCGTAAGAAGATCATTACCGATCTTCTGGCAGAGAAAAACTGCGACCTGAAGAGCTTCAACGTGATCGTAGGACGTGGTGGTCTGTTAAAGCCCATCCCCAGTGGTACTTATGCGGTAACCGATGATCTGCTGGAGGATCTGAAAATCGGTGTACAGGGTCAGCATGCTTCCAACTTAGGTGGTATTCTGGCAAGAGAGATCGGTGATGAAATCGGTGTTCCCTCTTACATTGTAGACCCCGTTGTAGTAGATGAACTGATGCCCATCGCAAGATATTCCGGTCTGGAAGAGATTCCCAGAGGCAGTATCTTCCATGCTCTGAACCAGAAGGCAGTTGCCAAGAGATATGCAAAAGAGGCTGGCAAGCCTTACGAATCCTTACGTCTGGTAGTTGTTCACATGGGCGGCGGTGTATCCGTAGGTGCACATGAGGACGGCAAAGTTGTAGATGTATTCAGCGCTTTCGACGGCGACGGTGCATTCTCTCCCGAGCGTGCAGGCGGCGTTCCCTGTGCAGCACTGGTAAAAATGTGTTTCTCCGGAAAATATACCGAGAAGGAGATCAGCGCAAAACTGATCGGCAAGGGCGGTTTGAATTCTTATCTTGGCACCAACGATATGCGTGAAGTGACCAAGCGTGCCAACGAAGGTGATGCCAAGGCAGCAGAGGTAAAGCAGGCATTCCTGTTACAGGTAGCCAAGGATATCGGTGCTATGGCCTGTGTTCTGAACGGCAAGGTAGACCAGATCATCATCACCGGCGGTATCGCATACGGTGAGGACGTAGTGGCAAAACTGAAAGAGAGATGCGGCTGGATCGCTCCCGTGACCGTATATCCCGGTGAGGACGAGCTGTTAGCACTGGCTCAGGGCGCCCTGCGTGTCATGAACGGAGAAGAGCAGGTAAAGCAGTATTAATTTAGAGTGAAAAATAGAACTCCCGGTGGGATTTTCCCATCGGGAGTTTTTGTGTATTGGTCCGGAAATTATAATTACCGTTCTATTTTAGTTATCCAAAAATCAGCTTTGACAGGATTCCCAGCACCAGCATGTGCACCGGGTAAAAGGCACAGCAGGCGATCTGGATCTTACGGTTATGAGCACCCTGTCTTCCGCGGTAGCACCACAGAAGCGGCAGGCACAACAGCGCCAGTCCCTGTTCTGAAATTTCAAATGCGTGACCGAAGAACTGCATCGGCACCTGCATTCCGCCCAACAGTACAACATTGATCCAGTAAAGTCCGGCAAACAGCCCTAACAGTTGCCACCATTTTTTCCCATGGAAGAGATAAAAGACGATGACGGTCAGAACCCCTTCACCGTAATAATCGAACATGAGAAGGGTAGCCAGCACATAGCCAATGGAAGAGGTCAAAAGGACTGCAGGCACCCAGAGCCAGATGGGGCATTTTGCCCGCAGTTTCTCCAGAAGCCAGATACACAGGAAGCCTAAAAGCAGTGTCCAGATCACGTTCTGGTGATAGGGGTAGAACAGGAGACCGCTGTACATAAGGTTAATGGGAAGCTCCGACAGGATCGCCAGCAGGAGCAGGCGCATACAATATTTTTTCTTATCATGAGTATGGAAAAAACCTTCCACCAGGAAAAAGGCGAACATGGGAAAGGCCAGTCTGCCGATGCCGGTCAGCCACCAGGCGTCTCCGGCGAGGGTGGCCCACAGG
>JBNMJR010000299.1:0-2037 GCA_050873925.1 Acetatifactor sp. | reverse complement strand
ACCGTATAAAGTCAAAAACAGAAACAGTGCCCTGTGAGCGAGCTCCCAGTTCACTGTTTCTGTTTTGACTTTGCATGGCTCGTAGCTATGCTAACTTTCCATTTACAGCAGTTCTTTCAGCATCCGGTTGACGCCGGCGGGGTCTACCTTGCCTTTCATGGCTTTCATGGTCTGGCCTACGAGGAAACCGATGGCCTTCTCCTTGCCGTTATGGTAGTCCTCTACAGACTGGGGATTGGCAGCAATGACTTCTTCCACGACTTTTCGCAGAGCGCCTTCGTCATTGACGGTCTTCAGTCCCTTCTCCTCCACATATTGCTCGGGATCCACATCCTCCTCAAACATCACCTGGAAGACTTCCTTTGCCACGGAAGAGTTGATCACTTTGCCATCCACCAGAGCGATCAGTTTGCTCAGATGCTCCGGCGAGAACCGGATGTCCTCCGGCTCCATCTCCTTTTCCTTCAACAGGCGCATAGTCTCTACCATCAGCCAGTTGGACACCTTCTTGGGCTGGCTTCCCAATGCCACGGAAGCCTCGAAGATATCTGCCAGATGCTTGGATCCGGTGATGATCTCGATATCATATTCCGGAATATCATACTCTTCCTTGTAACGTTTCATCTTCTCCGTACGGAATTCCGGCTGCTTTGCGCGAATGCTCTCCAGCCACTCATCACTGATGTAGACCGGCACCAGATCGGGATCCGGGAAATACCGGTAATCCTGGGCATCCTCCTTGGAACGCATGGCGTAAGAATATTCCTTGTTGTCATCCCAGCGTCTGGTCTCCTGAATGACCTCTTTTCCGGCCTCCAGCAGATCGATCTGACGCTCTCTTTCGCCCTGAATGGCTCTGGCAATGGCCTTGAAGGAGTTCAGGTTCTTCATCTCGGTACGGGTTCCGAACTTTTCCGCACCCACTTCTCTCACAGACAGATTCACGTCCGCACGCATGGAGCCTTCCTGTAATTTGCAGTCGGAAGCTCCCAGATACTGGATCAGCAGACGCAATTTTTCCAGATAAGCAATGACTTCGTCCGCACTGCGCATATCCGGCTCCGATACGATCTCGATCAGAGGCACACCGGAACGGTTGTAGTCTACCAGTGTGCAGTCCTCCCAGTCGTCATGCACCAGTTTGCCGGCATCCTCTTCCATATGGATCTCGTGAATACGTACCGGCTTCGTATAGGTGCTGCCGTCCTCTCCCGCCACCTCGATCTCTACGGAACCATTGCGACAGATGGGCAGATACAGCTGGGAGATCTGGTAGTTCTGCGGGTTATCCGGATAGAAATAATTCTTCCGGTCAAATTTGCAGTACTGGGTAATAGTACAGTTGGTCGCAAGGCCTACTGCCACCGCATATTCCACCACCTGCTTGTTCAGCACGGGAAGGGAGCCCGGCATACCGGTGCACACCGGGCAGGTGTGGGTGTTGGGTCTGCCGCCGAACGCTGTGGAACAGCCGCAGAATATTTTTGTCTTCGTGGCAAGCTCTACATGAACTTCCAGACCGATGACGGTTTCATATTGTTTTGCCATGTCGCTTACCTCCTCTGTTCATAAGTATAGGCCGCGCGGATCAGTGTCTTTTCCTTAAAGCAGTCACCAATGAGCTGCATGCCGATGGGAAGCCCTTTGGAATCCGTACCGCAGGGAACGCTGATACCGGGCAGTCCCGCCAGATAAATGGAGATCGTGTAGATGTCTCCCAGATACATTTTGATGGGATCCGCCAGGCTGCTGCCCAGCTTCGGTGCCGTGGTGGGTGCCACCGGTCCTAAAATCACATCGTATTTTGCAAATGCCTCGTCAAAAGCTTTTTTGATCAGCGCTTTTACACGAAGTGCCTTCAGGTAATAAGCATCATAATAACCGGAACTTAACACGAAGGAGCCCAGCATAATACGGCGCTTCACCTCTGGGCCAAAGCCCTGGGAACGGCTTCTCTTGTACATGGTGTGCAGATCCTCCGCATCCTGCGCGCGGTAGCCGTATTTTACGCCATCGAAACGCTCCAGATTGGAGCTT
>JBNMJR010000298.1:0-2065 GCA_050873925.1 Acetatifactor sp. | reverse complement strand
CGTAAAGTACAGCGTTTCCTGTCCCAGCCGTTTTCCGTTGCAGTCCAGTTTACCGGACTGGAAGGAAAATATGTGCCGATCAGTGAGACAATTCGCGGATTTAAGGAAATCATCGAAGGAAAGCATGATGACATTCCGGAGAGCTACTTCCTGAATGCCGGAAGCATTGATGATATACTGGCAAAGGTTCATGCATAGCATGAGAGGGGAGTACAGATATGGCAGATAAAGAATTCACACTTCGTATCATAACCCCGGAAAGAGTATTCTATGAGGGAACTGTGGATATGGTAGAATTCAATACCACGGAAGGGCAGATCGGTGTCCTTCCGGGCCACATTCCCCTGACGGTGATCGTGAAGCCAGGTATCCTGCATATTACGGAGAAGGACGGAGAGAAGGAGGCAGCATTGCATTCCGGATTCGCCGAGATCCTTCCCGAAGGGGTTACCATTCTGGCAGAGATCATCGAATGGCCGAATGAGATCGATGAAAACCGTGCGGAAGCAGCATTGCACCGTGCGGAAGAGAGACTGCGCAGCAAGACGCCGGAGACGGATATTGCCAGGGCAGAGACGGCATTGCAGAGAGCAATGGCCAGAATTCAGGTGCTGCGATAAGCTTCGCAGCACCTCTTTTTTCTTTTACGCATATGCTATAAAAAAGCATGAGGCATTTGGATATGGTATCAAGGCCTTTTTTTATGACACTTCCGGGATATCCGGGGAGAATGGATGAAAATGAGATCTTAAATGATCTGGAATATCTGCAGCAGACCTATCCCGGGGAAGTAAGACGCTGTCAGCGCAGAATTGCGGAAATATTGGACAAATACGACTACGAAGGCAGTATGATCTACGATGAATATCCGGACCGTCTGAGCCTGTTCCGGATAGCGGATACCATCAGCACGATCCTGGAACAGGAATCGAAAAAAGTATCAAAAGATCTGATCCATGTACTGGTGTGCAATGAAATCTATAAGAGGAGACACGGTGGGCGACGGGGAATGATTGCGTTCTTATAGGAAGGCATGCTATAATGAGCCTGGTCACAACGTAAAAACATTTGAAAACAGGATAAACCATGGAAGAACTGAAAATACTTTTACAGAAAATTTTGAATAAAGATCTGCAGCAGATCATCCTGAGCAACAGCCGGCATCCGGAACAGATCCAGAAGGTGAAGATCCGCCCGGTACTGATCCGTGAGGAACTGTTGTTTCAGGAGACTGCTTACAGAGGAACCCAGGTGTTTCACGAAAATTTTACAGCAAAACAGCTGACCGACCGGATCTGTACCGCCTTACAGGAGCAGTTCCGACAGGGAGAATTCTCAGCGAAAACCCTGCATGCCACCGCTCTGGTCAGCAAAAAGGGCAGGCTGACACTGAAGGTGAAAAGCAACGGCGCTGTACCGAAGAAGGAAGAAACTGCTGCATCTGAACAGGAAGAACTGCAGATACTGGCCCACAACCGTACCAAACATTATATTTTAGAGGAAGGGAAGCCGGTGGATTTCCTGGTGGGACTGGGAGTACAGACCCCGGACGGCCGGGTGACAAAGGCGAGATTTGATAAATTCCGTCAGATCAACCGATATCTGGAATTTATTGAGGACGTGATCGATGAACTGCCGAAGGACCGGACCATCCGCATTATTGATTTCGGCTGCGGCAAATCCTATCTTACCTTTGCCATGTACTACTATTTACATGAATTGCAGCATAGAGATATTCAGGTGACCGGACTGGATCTGAAGACCGATGTGATCCGGCACTGTAATGAATTGGCGGAAAAGCTGGGCTATGACAGATTAAAATTCGAGCGGGGGGACATCAGTACCTACGAGGGCACAGACGTGGCTGATATGGTGGTGACCCTGCATGCCTGCGACCTTGCCACGGATTACGCGTTGGACAAGGCGGTAAAATGGGGAGCCAGAGTCATTCTGGCGGTTCCCTGCTGTCAGCATGAGATGAACCGGCAGATCCAGTGTGATCCTTTGAAGCCGGTATTGAAATATGGCATCATCAAAGAGCGTATGGCGGCATTGCTGACGGATG
>JBNMJR010000297.1:0-2157 GCA_050873925.1 Acetatifactor sp. | reverse complement strand
GCTGTAGCCCAGTACCTCTGCGGCTTCATACTGTCCTATGGGAATGGATTCAATGCCGGCACGGTAGATCTCCGCAAAGTATGCCGCGTAATTGATCACGAATGCCAGTATCACCGCCGGGAAACGATACCCCGTTCCCACCTGCATGCGGAATACATAAAAGGGGGCAAAATACACCACGATGATCTGTAACATCAGAGGGGTTCCTCTCATGATGGATATGTATATTTTGGAAATGATGCGGATCACCCTGCATCCCGACATTCTTCCGAAGGCTACGATCAGCCCCAGAGGCAGGGAGAACAAAAGGGTCAGTACAAATATTTCCACCGTTATCAGAAAGCCCTCTGCCAGTTGGGCACTCATGGTCAGCAAACTCATGAAATCTACTCCTTAACTATCCTTAGTTGATTATTTACCGAGACATACGCTGTCGGTCAGTCCCCACTTCTCAGCGATCTGTGTGAAAGTGCCGTCCGCTGCCATTTCATCCAGTGTCTTCTGTACGGTATCTCTCAGTTCGTCATTGCCCTTCAGGAAACCTACGGCATACTGTTCTACCGCCAGCTTGTTGTCCTCACCCTGCAGCATAACGAATTTTCCTTCTTCTCTCTGCGCGATCTGGTACTGTGCCACACCGATATCAATGGCTACGGCATCTACCGCACCCTGCTCCAGATCCATGAAAGCAGTGTTGTAATCCGCATATTCGATCAGCTGGGAGAAGGAATCACGCAGTGCGATGTTGTCTGCATTCTCTTCATCGTTCAGGGCTGCCAGTGCGGAGGAATCCTTCTGTACCGCTACGACTTTGCCTGCCAGCTCTTCCTTGTTCTGTACGCCGGAAGCAGAGGCTACGACGAATACCTGACTGTTGTCGATATAGGGCTCTGTCCAGGTGTAGGCATCCTCTCTGCCGTTCATGGTGAAACCGTTCCAGATACAGTCAATGGCTCCGGAGGAAAGCTCCATATCCTTGGCATCCCAGTCGATCGGCTGCTTTACCAGTTCCCAACCCTGTCTCTTGCATACTTCCGCTGCCAGATCCAGGTCAAAGCCTACATATTCTCCGCTGTCATCACGATATCCGTAAGGGGGAAATTCCGCATCGAAACCTACGGTAAATGTTTTATCAGATCCTTTAGAACCACAGCCGGTAAGAACACCTGCTGCCATGCTGATTGCCAGTAATGCCACTAATACTCTTTTCATAATACATCCTCCCGTTCTGCCACTCACTGTTGGCCGCGTCGTATACTTTAGCATGGTAAATTGCTAACACGGTGTCATAGTAACACAACGAGAGGTATCTTGTCAATTCTTTATCGGTCGTAGCGTTCCACCATAGCCAGGATCTCCTGGGCATATTTCGGATAGGTGGCTGCGATGTCTTTTACTTCGTTTCTTGCACTCTCCGCTACTTCCTGATTGTAATCCATCTGCTTGCGGAGCGCCTGTCTTCTCTGGATCAGTTCATGACGGATCTCCACCATTTCCCGCTTATCCAAAAGTGCCGCCGTCTGGCTGACCCAGCGCTCCGGCATCTGTACCCGGTAGCCCGCCAGCTGCTGTACCAGCTGTTTCTGGTAGTACTCGATCTTGGCTTCCGCCTCCGCGAACTGCTTCCGCTCTTCCTTTTCATCCTGATACATCTTCCACTGCTTTTCCAGCTTTGCTGCACTGTCCGTATTGTACTTCAGATACAGATATTCCATCAGCTGACAGTTGTTCACGTAGCGGATCTTGACTTTGTTCTGCAGCTGGATGATCTTATTGATGGTCTTCTCCACCCGCTGCAGTTCCCGCCCCGCATCCATGTACCGGACGCAGACATAGGAGATAGCCACAGCGCCTGCTCCCACCGCCAGGAAAAGTCCCACATAGACATCCATTTCAAAAGCAAATTGCAGGATCACCAGCATAATCACACAGATCACCAGTGCCGTAAGAAAGATCACTGCCATGCCACGCTGGTTGTTCATGAGATTCTCCAGTTCATTTCTCCGGTATTCATAGGCATGCCTTTCTCCGTCCAGTCTGTGCAGATCCTGCCGGATCAGATTCCCGTATTTTTCTCCCTCCCGGATCTTCTGAATGCCTTCTTCGATCTCGGTTTCTCTTTTACGCATAGCATAAAAGTCCGAATCCCGCATACGG
>JBNMJR010000296.1:0-2214 GCA_050873925.1 Acetatifactor sp. | reverse complement strand
TCCTGGCAGTATCCGTAGGTGACGGATTAAGTGAACTGTTCAAGAGTCTCGGTGTAGATTACATCATCGAAGGCGGACAGACCATGAATCCAAGTACCGCAGATATTCTGGATGCAGTAGACAAGGTGAATGCGAAGACGATCTTCGTTCTTCCGAATAATAAGAACATCATTCTGGCAGCCAACCAGGCAGCGGAACTGATGACCGACAAGGAGCTTTTGGTCATTCCCACCAAGACCATTCCTCAGGGTATCACCGCTGTGATCAACTTTGTTCCTGAGCTGTCTGTGGAAGAGAATGAAGAGACCATGCTTCGTGAGATCAAGAATGTCAAGACCGGTCAGGTGACTTATGCAGTACGTGATACTGTGATCGATGACAAGGAGATCAAAAAGGATGACTTCATGGGTATCGGCGACCACGGCATTGTTGCTGTAGGCACTGATATGGTAAAGGTGACCCGTGATATGATCGCAGAACTGGTGGATGAGGATTCTGAGCTGATCAGCGTATACTACGGCTGTGATGTGGCTGAGGATGCTGCCGAGGCACTGCGTGCGGATCTGGAAGAAGCTTATCCTGCATGTGATATCGAACTGCAGTATGGTGGACAACCTATTTATTACTATACTGTTTCTGTAGAGTAAAATAATGCTAAAGTTTCCGTAGCCCGCATTGGGGCAAAGGACCGCAGACCCGCTTCCCTTCGGACGCAGGTCTGTCTGCCCTTACCCCAACGTGGGCTACTGCTTTATCGAATATCTTGCGAAATAACGATTCAAGAGGAGTTCTTATGAGTGATGCAATACCTGTGAACAGAATAAAGGGCGTAGGAGAGAAGACAGCGGCTCTGTTCGGTAAGATCAATGTCTTTACCGTGGAGGATCTGATCGGGCATTATCCCAGGGATTATGAGACTTATGATGCTCCGGTAGCCATCCGGGAAGCTGTCCCCGGCAGTGTGCAGACCATTTACGGGCAGATCACAGCAATCCCCAATGTGAAGAAAGTCCGCAATCTGTCGATCCTGAACGCCGTGCTGAAGGATGACAACGGAGATTCCATTCAGCTGACTTTTTTCAATATGCCATTTTTAAAAAAGGTATTAAAACCCGGCGGATTTTATCTGTTCCGTGGTCTGGTACAGCAGCGGGGTGCCCATAAGATCATGGAGCAGCCCAGAATGTTTACCTGGGACGAGTACCGGAAAAAATCAGGGCGGCTTCTGCCCAGATATGCCCTGACCAAGGGACTGACCAACCAGACAGTACAGAAATCCGTAGCTCAGGCACTGGAATATTATCCTCCGGAAAAGGAATATCTCCCGCAGTCCGTATTACATAAAATACCCATGCTTTCCCACAGGGAAGCTGTCAATTCTCTGCATTTTCCGGAGAATCGGGAGGAACTGCTGGCTGCAAGAAAGCGTATGGTGTTCGAAGAATTCTTTTCTTTTTTACTGGTTCTTCGGAAAAATAAAGATCTGGCGGCAAAGACGGAGAATCATTTTCCCATGTATGAGACCGCGGATACCGTGAGATTTCTGGAGCAGCTGCCGTTTCCTCTGACAAAAGCTCAGAAAAAGGTCTGGGGAGAACTCAGAGAAGATATGGGAAGTCCTTATGCCATGAACCGGCTGATCCAGGGTGATGTAGGCTCCGGTAAAACGATCCTGGCGGTATTAGCCCTGCTTATGTGTGCCGCTAACGGCTTTCAGGGAGCATTGATGGCTCCGACGGAAGTGCTTGCAGTCCAGCATTTTGAGACGATTTCAGGATATGTAAAAGAATACGGCATTGCTTTCCGGCCGGTACTTCTAACCGGTTCCATGACGGCAAAGGAGAAGCGGGAAGCTTATGCCCAAATTGCTTCGGGAGAAGCCAATCTGATCATCGGTACCCATGCACTGATCCAGGAAAAGGTGGAATACGCCTCACTGGCACTGGTGGTAACAGACGAGCAGCACCGTTTCGGGGTAAGACAGCGGGAAACACTGGCTGCCAAAGGGAAAGAACCCCATGTGCTGGTCATGAGCGCTACCCCCATTCCCCGGACATTAGCCATCATTTTGTACGGGGATCTGCAGGTCAGCCGCCTGACGGAGCTCCCAAAGAACCGGATTCCGATCAAAAATCTTGCGGCACCCGCGAGTGATCGGGGGAAAATTTACCGCTTTTTTCTGGGGGAGCTTGCCAAGGGAAGGCAGGCCTACGT
>JBNMJR010000295.1:0-2260 GCA_050873925.1 Acetatifactor sp. | reverse complement strand
TTGATGCTCTCTTTGAGACCATCTCCGGCTTCACTACTACCGGTTCCAGTATTCTGTCCGACGTGGAAGCTTTAAGCTATGCCAGTCTGTTCTGGCGCAGCTTCACTCACTGGGTCGGCGGTATGGGTGTGTTCGTGTTCATTATGGCGATCCTGCCCATGATGGGCGGTTCCACCATGAACCTGATGCGTGCAGAAAGCCCGGGTCCTTCCGTCAGCAAGCTGGTACCGAGAGTCCGGGATACGGCCAAGATTCTCTATGGAATTTATCTCGCCATTACTATCTTAGGTGTGATCGTGTTGTGTCTGTGCGGCATGCCGTTATTCGATTCCCTGTGTACCACCTTCGGCAGCGTCGGCACCGGCGGTTTCGGTATCAAGAACAGCAGTATCGGCGGCTATTCGCCTCTGATCCAGAATGCGGTGACGGTACTGATGATCTTAAGCGGTGTCAATTATACCGTATATTTCTGTCTGCTCAGCAAGCAGTTTAAGGAAGCTTTTTCCATTGAAGAGGTCCGCTGGTATTTTGTGATCATTCTGGTCAGCGCACTGACGATTGCCTGGAATGTCCGCCCGCTTTATGCGACTCTTGATGAGACCCTGCGGCACTCTTTCTTCCAGGTGGGAACCATTATCACCACCACAGGATTTGCCACCACGGACTTTAACATGTGGCCGCAGTTGTCGAAGACGATTCTGCTGTTGCTCATGATGATCGGTGCCTGCGCCGGCAGTACCGGCGGCGGTATGAAGGTCTCCCGTGTGCTAATCCTTTTTAAGGCGATCCGCAAGGAATTGTCCATGATGATCCATCCCCGTATGGTCAAGAAGATCAAGATGGACGGACACAACCTGTCCCATGAGACACAGCGTTCCACCAATGTCTACATGACAGCTTATTTTATCGTACTCTTCGTCTCTCTGCTGATCGTCAGTCTGGACGAATACGATCTGACCACGAACTTCACCGCAGTGCTGGCTGCCCTGAACAATATCGGTCCCGGCCTGGAGCTGGTCGGCCCCACCCAGAACTTCGCGCTGTTCAGTCCCCTGTCCAAATGTGTGCTGATGTTCGATATGCTGGCCGGACGACTGGAGCTCTTCCCCATGCTGGTGATCATGCTGCCGTCCTGCTGGAAGAAATATTAAGTAGAAAGTGAGCATAGCTACGAGCCATGCAAAAATAGAGTGGAACACCTCGATGAGCGCTTGCGTACAAGCGAGGTGGGTTCACTCTATTTTTATACCGTGTGTCCAGTCTTATCGGACACGCTCGACAGCCGTCTATTCATAAGCTTGGTAGCGTTTTATGCTGACAATCTTATAAATAGCGCGGCTCATTGCTCGCGTAAATTTCCAGTTACCGGCTTCTACAGCCAGCCCCCGATCAGGCTCTGGGAATTGTCCACGCTGCTTCCGTGGATGGCAAGTCCCTCTTCCACGATCGCGCCTTTTGCGGTCTTACGGATATCGTCCTCGGTATGGGACAGGCCGCTGCCTTCATGGGTGCAGAAGGGATGAATGGTCTTCCCTGAGAAATCATAGGCCTCTAAGAATGTGTATACTGCCATGGGCATGGTGCCGCAGTAATTGGGGTAGCCTAAGTAGATCTCATCATACGCATTCAGATCCGTGGGCAGATTCACAAGCTCCGGTCTGGCATTCTCCTGAAAATCCTTTCTGGCTTCTGCCACACAGGTATTATAATCTGCCGCATAAGGTACCTTCTGCTCAATCTTAAGCAGATCCGCTCCGGTGATCTGTGCGATCATCTTCGCCACTTTTTCGGTATTACCGACTTTGATGTAGCGGTGTTGACCACCAAAATAATTTTCGTCTGCTCTGGAATAAAATGCTACTAATTTTGCCATTCTTCTGTTCTCCTTTTTGTCATTCCTTCCGGAATTACATCTATAAATCACTATTTACCTATTTTGGCATATTTTTTAACATTTTACAATCCGCAATCATGAGAAAAGCCACCCTGTCATTTTCTCTTTGCCTTCTCTGATACTCTGTCGGCAGAATACCGTATTTCTCCCGGAACAGTCTGGAAAAGGCCTGACTGTTAGGAACGCCGTTCTTTAATGCGATTTCGCTTATGGTATGATCTGTTTCCTCCAGTTCCCGCAATGCGTGTTCAAACCGGATACTACGCAAATAGTCTTTATAGTTGATCCGGCCATACTGACGAAACATTTTCGATAAGTAAGTGGGGCAATATCCAAACGTTGTCGCCAATGTTTCTAATGAGATTT
>JBNMJR010000294.1:0-2267 GCA_050873925.1 Acetatifactor sp. | reverse complement strand
CGTCTCCATATCGAAGAAGAAAGTATGCCAGGTGGAATAATCCTCACGGATTACATTGGCAACTGCTGTATGGATATGTTTCTCCGCGATATCCCGGTATTTCGGATCTCCGGTCTCATCGGATGCCCAATACAGCAACGGCAGATTCAGCAGACAGTCAATGATCAGACGATAATTCTCCGGAGCATCCATGGGGCCCCAGGCCTGAATAAACTCACCGATGGGATGGTAACGGGTAATGAGCTGGTCTGCTGCCTTGATAGCGGCCTCTCTGCCCTCTTTGCTGCCGATCAGCTTATAAGCTGCCACGCAGGAAGGAGAATACAGAAATCCCATATCGTGATGGTCTACTTCGATCTTATTGTCAATACGGTCTAAAAAGCTCTTTACCTGAACTTCGCCTGCTTTTTTCAGCCGCTCGTCCTGTGAATATTCGTAAGCCAGCCAGATCTCTCCGGTCCAGAATCCGCAGGTCCAGTAATTGTTCGGAATGGGCTGGTAGAAACCGTTCTCACTGTAGGCTTTCTGGAACTGGGCTGTGAACTCCGGCAGATCCCGGATCACCTGCTCCGTGGAGAACTGCAATGCCTCTTTGATTTCCGCGTCTGTGATCTGCGGATATTTCTTTTCGTCAAATGTTATCATAATTTTTCCCTTTTCTTTATTATACAAGCCTGTGACATGGAACCGGCACAGGCTTGTGAAAATACATTTTTATCCGTTATCCCTTCAGTCCTGTAGAAGCAACACCTTCTACAAAGTATTTCTGCAATACCAGGAACACGATCAGTACCGGGATCAGTGACAATACCGATCCTGCCATGATCAGACCGTAATCAGAAGAATACTGGCTGATGAACATTTTTAATCCCAACTGAATGGTCTTCTTCTCCTGACTCTTTAAGTAGATCAGGGGTCCCAGATAGTCGTTCCAGGTAGCCACGAAGGTAAAGATCGTCAGTGTGGACAATGCCGGTTTCGACAGCGGCAGCATAATGCTGGCGTAGATCCGGTACTCACTCATACCGTCGATTCTGGCGGCTTCGCACAGATCGTCGGGAATGCCTTCATAGAACTGTTTCATCATGAACACACCGAATGCGGAGAACGCCTGCAGGCAGATCATAGCTAACAGCTTATCGTTCAGTCCCATTTTTCTCATCATGATGAACTGAGGTACCATGTATACCTGCCAGGGCATTGCAATAGTAGCGATATATGCCAGGAACAGTCCGTTCTTATGACGGAAGTCCAGTTTTGCAAAAGAATATGCTGCAAAGCTACTGGTCAGTAACTGTAAGAAAGTAACGATCAAAGTTAAGTATACTGTATTTCCCACGAATCTGCCAAAGGGAATCTTTGTCCAGATCTTCACATAGTTATCCCACTTGGGATTAGCGGGGATCCACACAAACGGATTCATCTGGAATACTTCTCTGTCGCTCTTGATGGATGCGGAAAGCATCCACAGGAAAGGAATGATCATGACCACTGCGATCAGAATCAGAATCGCATATACGATCACTTTGCCCAAAACGGCTTTTTTATGTGCTGATTTCATAATCTGTGCGCCTCCTAACGTTTAACCCTGCCGTACACTTCAATCTGACTCAGTGCCGGGAAGGGGGATGGATCATCTGCTTTGATCAGGTTACAAAGCTCCAGCCAGGTGATCTCTTTCTCAGGGATCGGCAGTACGTGTGCTCTGCTGCTCTTTTCCAGAGAGAACTCCTGCTCCGTGCCATCGGAGAATCTTATCGTTACCTGCTGCCACCAGTTGTCATGGGGAAAATCGGATCTGGTGTACAATACGATCTTGTCTGCCAGTACCGGTCTGCCGAAGTCCAGCTTCATGGTCGCGTCATCCTGCATGTTGATGCCCCAGGATTCATAGGGCCATTCCCCGTGGGAGCGATTTGCGCGGACGCCGTCGATTGCATTTTTCGCTGCAAATACACTCTCGCCTCTGGTCTCCACATTGGCTGTCGCATGGGGATAACAGGGAACATCCATATGCTGGTCTGCCGGATTTAATGCCAGGTTCCGATAGGCTGTGATCTCATCTTCTCTTGCAACTTCCGCATAGAGATAATGTTTGTTGCCGGAAAATACCTTGGGTGACATGCTGATCCTCTTATCTCCGAAGGGAACATAATAGGATACATTGTCGGTTATGTATACAAAAGCGTCTCCCAGTGCGTCATCCACCTGTAAATGTACATGTATGTTTTTCTCATCGGTCTCCAGTACGATCCGGTCACCCTCTT
>JBNMJR010000293.1:0-2298 GCA_050873925.1 Acetatifactor sp. | reverse complement strand
TGGCTGGTGAACCACATCCTGCATGTGGATGGACAGATTCCCGGGGAGGCATAAGCCCTGACTTTTCCGGAATGATTTCCCACAGGGGACATAAGATGTAGGAAGCGGAAAGTAGTGGGAGTGCCCATGGACCAGAAACTGGAAAACATTCTGAATCTTGCATTGGAGACCCCGGAGGTGGAACGGGAACAGACGGAAAGTCTGAATGTCGGCTACAGCGCGGAGAGCCGTAGCTGGGAGCTGATCGTAAAATATCACGGCAGTCTGGACAGACTGCGGGAACAGAATATTGTGGTGGAGGAGCTGATTGCCGGATACGCGATCCTTACGGTGCCGGAGGCACTGGTGGATACCGTATCGAAGACTTCGGAGATCGAGTATGTGGAGAAGCCTAAGCGGTTTTACTATCAGCAGACAGACCCGGACAGCGCATCCTGCTTTCCACCGGTGACAAGAAGAACGCCTTTTCTGAATGGAAGGGGCGTTCTTTTGACTGTTCTGGATTCCGGGATCACCTGGGATCTGGAGGTGTTCCGTAAGGCGGACGGCAGTACGAGGATACGGTATCTGTGGGATCAGACGGTCCCATGGGAGCAGACGATACCGGGGAAGACTCCGGAAGGATTTTCTATGGGAACAGAATATACCGAAGAAGAGATCAATGCGGCACTGGAAATGAGCGTATTGGAACGTTACCGTCAGATCCCCAGCAGAGATCTGACCGGCCACGGAACGGCAGTGGCCGGGATCGCTGCCGGCAGGAGTGCGGATGGTCTCTATACCGGGGCGGCCCCGGAGGCGGAACTGATTATCGTGAAACTGGGATTGCAGAGGGAGGAAGGTTTCCCGCGGACCACGGAGATCATGAGAGGTGTTGCCTATGCGCTGCGAAAAGCACAGCAGTTAAATATGCCTCTTGTCATCAATTTAAGCTTTGGCAACAGCTATGGTTCCCATGACGGAAGTTCACTGTTGGAGCGGTTCCTGGATAATGCGTCCGAAATCGGTAGGACGGTGATCTGCGTGGGCAGCGGCAATGAAGGAGCTGCCAGAGGACATTTCGCCGGAAACATCACAAGGGACAGCCGTGTGGAACTGGCCGTGGAAAATTATGAAAGAAGCCTGAATATCCAGCTGTGGAAAAATTACAGCGATGTGTACCGGATCCGGCTGCAATCCCCGGGTGGCGAGGAAGCGGAGCTGTCTACGAATATTCAGGGCGGGAAATATACGCTGGAACTGGAACAGACGCTGGTGCTGGTCTATCTGGGGGAACCTCTGCCCTATGCAGTGGCACAGGAGATCTATCTGGATATGATCCCGGCAGAGGGCAACTATATCAATGCGGGAATCTGGACGATCCGGCTGGAACCGGTAGTGACGGTAACGGGACAGTACTATCTGTATCTTCCGGCGGGAAGTGGTGTGGGAGAGGGCACGGGATTTTACCGTTCCACTCCACAGGTCACACTGACGGTTCCCTCCACAGCAACGAAAGTAATCACTGTGGGTGCTTATGATCCTGTCTATGATACCTATGCGGATTTTTCCGGCAGAGGCTATGCAGACAGCAGCCGCACCATCGGCGTGGCTGCCGCAGGACTGACCAAACCGGACCTCGTGGCTCCCGGCGTGAATATTCAGGCCCCGGATGTCTACGGCAGCTTTACGCCTGTGACCGGCACTTCCTTTGCTACTCCCATTGCCAGCGGGGCAGCGGCCCTTTTGATGGAATGGGGGATCGTCCGGGGGAATGATCCCTTCCTCTATGGAGAAAAAGTCAAAGCCTGCCTCAGAAAGGGCGCAAGGCCCCTGCGGGGAGAGACAGAATACCCCAACGACCGGGTGGGATATGGGAAACTGTGCGTGGCGGAGAGCCTTCCCGAAAATTAGCACTATTGGAAAAGGATTGGAAACAGTTCCGGAACTCAAAAATAGAAAAACAGGTTAAATAACTTCAAGAAAACCTGTCCTTTTGTAACTATTGTATAGAAATGAAAAGGGAATTTGTGTAAAAAGGTGCATTGAAAGCCACATCACAAGATGCTACTATAAACATGAACAATCGTTTGCGCATAAAATGGCGATAAAAAGATATGAAAAAGACGGGTTGCGCAAAGGATGGGGAGGATAGTGTGTCTGCAATCCGAGGATTGCAGGTCACGGAAAGGCGTGACGTGATATGAACAATAATTCAGAGAATGACAAGGCGATGACAATCCATGATGTGGCGAGAGAACTGGGGGTGTCCGCCAGCACGGTTTCCAGAGCAATCTCCGGAAAAGGCCGTATCGGTGC
>JBNMJR010000292.1:0-2350 GCA_050873925.1 Acetatifactor sp. | reverse complement strand
TCGAGGAAGTCATATACCCGTAATTTTGAGAAACTGGGAAAATTAAAGGTGGTTCCGGGCATCTACCGGATGGCGGAATACGACGTGTTCATGATCTATCTGATCGATGGACAGGGAAACATCGTGTGGAGCTTTCAGCCCATGGAGGACTACGACAATCTCTATGCACTGAAAGGAATTCAGGGAAAGGATCTGGACGGTGACGGCCTGAAGGATCTGGTGGTGCTTGCCAAATACAGCTATGAAGGAGAAGACGGGGAACTGTTGGTGGATACCGTGTGCACCGTCTACTACCAACGGACTGCCGGATTTGAGAAGGATACCGATTTTACGGAAAACTATGAATGTACGGAGGAGGATACTCTGGAGGCACTGGTGACGAAGATCCGTGCCTATTGGGGTTGGCATACATAATGATAAAAATATTGATCGTGGATGATGAAAAGCCGATCTGTGACCTGATCGACCTGAATCTGTCAGCGGCAGGCTATTTTTGCAAAAGTGTACTGGATGGCATGAAAGCCATCGAACTGATCGAGAAGGAAAACTTTGATCTGATCTTACTGGATATTATGCTTCCGGGAGTGGACGGTTTCGATATTATGGAATACATCAGACCCTTAAAGATCCCGGTGATCTTCATTACCGCCAAGGGGGATGTGAAAGACCGGGTAAAAGGCTTACGTCTGGGGGCGGAGGATTATCTGGTGAAGCCTTTTGACGTGGTGGAACTGCTGGCAAGGGTAGAGGTGGTACTGCGCAGATTCCATAAGCGGGGAACACAGCTGTCCGCAGGAGATGTAGTGGTGGATACGGAAGCCAGAATGGTGACGAAAGCGGGCGTACCTGTGGTACTTACCAACAAGGAATACGGACTTCTGGTACTGTTTATCCAGAATAAAAATATTGCCTTATTCAAGGAAAGCCTGTACGAAAAGGTATGGGGAGAAGAATATGACGGGGACAGCAGGACCCTGGAGCTGCATGTGCAGCGCCTGCGCAAAAAAATGGGATGGGAGAATCAGCTGGTAGCGGTATATAAAGTGGGATACCGGCTGGAGATTGCCTGAAATCGAGGAATTCTTGTAGGAAAAGCTGACAAGAGGAGAAAAGAATGAAATTTTCCTGGAAAATTCTGCTGTGTACCATGCTGATCATGGCAGCAGCCTGCGGAGCAAGCGGGTACTTTTTTGTAAATTATGTGTTTCAGACCTCATTGGAGAGGGAGACCAGACAGGCACTGGATGAAAGCAGTATTCTGAGCTTTGCTTTCGAGACGGCTGCCCTGAATATCCCTTCGAAATACGATGTGCTTCCGGACGGAACCGTGGAACAGATCGGAGCGTATCTGGAGAACAGCGGTCAGCATGGGAGCAGATTGCTGCGGATCAGTGACACAAGCGGGAAGGTGCTGTATGCCAGTGAAGGCTTTACTGCGGATACGTCTCTGTGGGAAGAGCATGGAGAAAATACCCGGGTGTACCGGGTGTTGCAGCTCGGAGGCTATTACTATATCCAGACACAGACCAGGATCAATATATCGGACCGCCTGCTACGGCTGGAGACCATGAAAGATGTGACTGCCGTATATACGGAGAGGACAGATGGCTTTCGGATGTATCGCCAGGTGACGGTGATCGTATTGCTGTGCAGCGGTGCGGTGATGACGCTGATCGCCTGCTGGCTGACCCGGCCGATCCGGCTCCTGACCCGGGCCACCGGCAAGATGGCGGAAGGCGAGTACAGCTATCGTGCGGAACAGATCAGTAATGATGAAATGGGACAGCTGACAGCCGACTTTAACCATATGGCAGAAGCACTGGAACAAAATATCAAGAATCTGGAGAATGAAGTCCGGGCCAGAGAAGACTTTATTGCAGCGTTTTCCCATGAATTGAAAACACCGCTGACAGCCATTATCGGCTATGCGGACATGCTGCGATCCCGCAAACTGGACGAAGAAAAACATTTTCTCTGTGCCAATTATATCTATACCGAGGGAAAACGTCTGGAGACTATGGCACTGCGCCTGTTAGACATCATTGTGACCAGACGGGAGGAGATTGCGCGGAAGAATACGAGTGTCTCCGGTATTTTTACTTATCTGCAGGAAATCTATGGGGAAAAGGAGAAGCCGGAGGACGGCAGGGTAAAAGTCGACATCCGGTGGGAAAAGGGAGAACTCTATGCCGATGAGAATCTGTTAAAGACCGTGCTGATCAATCTGATCGACAATGCCGTCAAAGCCTCGGAGGCGGGGCAGACGGTGGAGGTCACGGGAAGCCGCCGGGAAAACGGGTACTATTTTCAGGTGCGGGATGAGGGCATCGGTATTCCCAAGGAAGAATGC
>JBNMJR010000291.1:0-2373 GCA_050873925.1 Acetatifactor sp. | reverse complement strand
GTTCCCACCAGTGTATAAGGCATTCCCAACATCTCTTCGGCCTCTTCCATCCGGCCTTCTTCCACCAGTTTGCGAATGTAAGTGGAACTGACTTCAATGCCGTTCACTTCGATCTTCTCTATGGTCTGGACGCAGAAGCCCAGCTGCGGTGCCATTCTTTCCAGAAGTTCAGCATTCCCCGCACCGTTTTTACCAAAAGACAGATCCTCGCCTGCCGCCACAAAGCGGGTATTCATCTGCTTGGCCAGAATCTCTGTCACGAAACGTTCCGGCTCCGTGGCTGCGGTCTCCTTCGTCAGGGGAAACTCAATCAGAATATCGATTCCCAGCCGTTCAAACAGGCGTCTTTTTTCCTCTCTGGTGGTCAGTTCTTTGCCGTCGGACAGGCCGAACAGCACTGCCGGTGTGGGGTCAAAAGTGAACACACACGCTGCCAGCCCGTTCTTTTTCCGGTCTAGGATCTCTTCCAGAAGTCTCCTGTGTCCCAGATGGACTCCGTCGAATTTGCCGATGGCTACCGCTGTATCTTTTTCCAGATAAAAGTCTGTTGTTCCTGCAATGATTTCCAAGTCTATTTCCTGCTTTCTGTATTACTTGGGAAGATTTTCACGGGCTTGTACCATTCTCTCGTTTCGTCATACGCATAAATGCCCACGAAGCTGTTATCCTCTCTGTAGATGCGCACCCACTCTCCTGCCGGATGAATGGTCTGTTCCGCAGTCTGTCCCGGATAAAAAGCATTCCCGTTATCGATCAGTTTCCGCCACTTTTCCTCCACATGCAGCATGGGAAAATCCGCAAAAATACGGTCTGAGGGAAGCAGTGCCTCCTCCAGTCTGTCCGTATCCCGAAGCTCCTGCAGTTGCGCAAGCGTCAGGGCATCTGCCAGCCGGAATTCTCCGACTCTGGTGCGGACGAGGCTCTGCATGGTGCCGCCGCACCCCAGTTTTTCTCCGATATCGGCACAGAGACTGCGGATATAGGTTCCCTTGGAGCATTCCACACGGACTTTTACCACGGGAAGCTTTATTTCCAGAATCTCGATTGCCGGCAGATCCACATGTCTTGCCTGCCGCTCCACTTCCTTGCCCGCTCTGGCCAGCTCGTAGAGCTTTTTCCCGTTGACCTTCAGTGCGGAATACATAGGCGGAATCTGGTCATAACCACCGACAAACCCGGCGATCACTTCACGTACCTGCGCTTCGCTCACCGCCACTTCCCGCTCTTCCAGAACGGTTCCCGTGGTATCCTGGGTATCCGTGATCTGTCCCAGCAGAAGTTCTGCCACATATTCCTTGGTCCTGTCCGTCAGCATTTCGCATGCTCTGGTAGCACTCCCCAGACATACAGGGAGCACACCGGTAGCCTGTGGATCCAGTGTACCTGTGTGCCCTATCTTTTTCTGCCGGCAGATCCCGCGAAGCTTGGCTACCACATCATGGGAGGTAAAGCCCGCTTCCTTATATACATTGATGATGCCGTCCATTAATCCTGTTCTCCCCGCAGTTGCTTGTCGATGTGCAGTGACAAATTGTTGACGCAGTCATGGAAGGTTCCCTTCATGGTGCAGCCTGCGGCACGTACATGTCCGCCGCCTCCGAAGAAAGCTGCCACCTTTGCCACGTCCACGTTCTCATTGGAACGCATGCTGACCTTGTACTCCAGTACATTGGTCTCATACATAAAAATCGCACAATCCACGCCCTTGATATTGCGCAGCTGATTTACAATGCCGTCCAGATCTCCCGGTACCGCATTATAGAACTCCATGGTCTTGCGATCCACCATGCTTACGATACAGCGCCCGTCCATGAAACGAATGCTCTCCATCAGGGCTCTGCCCATGATCTGGGTCTGCAAATACGTCTTCTGGTAAAAGCTTTCCTCGATCAGCTTCGGAAAATTAAATCCAAAGGAGATCAGAAATGCTGCTGCCTGTAATGTCTCCGGCGTCGTATTGGAATACTGGAACACGCCGGTATCGTGAATGATGCCGGTATACAGTGCTTCCGCAATGTTCTTGTCGATGAGTTCCACATCCATGATATGATACAGTACCTCACAGGCGCTGCCCACCTCGGGACGAACCAGATTTACATCGCCGCAGCCGGAATTGCTGATGTGATGATCAATGTTGATCTTCTTTTTCGCATTCTGAAAATATTCTTCCGCGTCTCCCAGACGGTCTCCGCTGCAATCCAGTGCAAAATACACATCAAAAGGCTCCTGCGCGGGACACTCAGTCTGGATCTCATCGTATCCCTTCAGATAGGAAAACTCTTCGGAAGGCTTCTGCAGGTATACCGTAACTTCTGCTCCGGGAAGGAGCTTACGCAGATACATCTGTAAGGACAGGCATACACCCACGCAGTC
>JBNMJR010000290.1:0-2381 GCA_050873925.1 Acetatifactor sp. | reverse complement strand
GGAAACGGCAATCGTAGAACGCATTGCGGTCACCGTCCACATAGACAGCCAGGGCCTGCCCAACGGTGTGACCAAAGCCGGAATCGTTCTGGAAGGTCAGATGCTTTGCGGTAAAATCATGGGTATCGATCCGAACGGAAGCGGTGCGGAACGTACCGCGCCTGTCGCCCTCCGGCATGAGATCGAAAGCCGCATCCCCGTAGACAAGGATCGTCTCGTCGCAGCCGGAACCCTCGAAAGTAATGTTCGGCCGGGTGATCAACAGCTTTTCCCGATAGACTCCCTTACCGATATGCAGGATCACCGGGGGCAGCTCAGAAACAGGAGCCGGGAACTGTTTTTCACATTCTGCCGACGGAGTGTCCGTCAGGGAAGCCAGCGCCGCACCAATGGTGGCAAAAGAATTGCCCGGAATCGCTTTTCCGGGCATATTTACATACAAATGTATCGTGTCTGACATAGAAGTACCTCTTTTCCTATAATGTATACCAAATGACCATAGCAGTATGGTACAAATGAATTCAGAAACAAATCACAAAAGCTTTACAATTTCCACATCCGGAAGATCCGCCAGATTTACATATTCCTCACCGCACTGCACCACAGGGCGGGACAGCTTTTCCTTGTTGATGTAAATGATGGTGCCCGTCCGGCCGTCACTTAACAGACAGCGGTTCTGCAGACAGGAATTTACCACATTTTCCAGAAAAGGAAGCAGGATGGAAGCGTCGTATTTCTGGAAGCCCTCTGCCTCAAACGTTTCGATTACGCGGAACGGACACAAAGGCCCTCTGTAACAGCGCGCTGCCGTCATGGCATCGTAGACGTCCGCAATGGCAACCATCCGTGCGTAAGGATCGATCTGGTTTCCCTTTAATTTCAGAGGATAACCACTGCCGTCGCTCCGCTCGTGGTGCATGAGAGCCGCATTTCTTACATGCTCGTCCACATCCTGTGACTGCAATAACTGAAAGCCCAGGGAAGGGTGTTTTTTTACCGTGGCGAACTCTTCTTCAGACAGTTTGCCGGGTTTGGCAATGATGGAATAGGGGATCATCATTTTCCCGATGTCATGGAACAGACCGCAGGCGGTAGCCAGTTCCACCTGTTCCCGGGGAAGCTTCAGCCATCCCGCCAGAATATTGCAGATCAACGCCACATTCAGGCTGTGGGTGTAGGTGGAATCATCGTATTCCCGCATATTCTGCAGCATGTCTAAGAGACTGATGTTGCCGGAATGGTTCGCTACGATCGCCAGTGTGTTCTGCAACAGAGTCTTTACATCCAGCTCGGTATTTTTCTGAACTACCAGATTCATATTTTCCCGGAAAAGTTCCACTTCATTCTCGAATTCTTCCTTGAACAGCTGGAATTCCGGAGAACTCTTGATCCGCTCGTAATAGGAAGTCTCCGCCTCGGCGGGATCTTTCGGGAGATCCCGCTCCGGGAGAACATCTTCGGCGTAAATCGTGAGAATGCCATACAGATCCAGCTTGGTGATGAGCTTGTCTGTGAGGACGGTGCCCTTCGGAACCAGAAGCTCATGGTCCAGATCGTAGACATCTTCGGCGACGATCATTCCCGGAATCAATTGTGTGATGGATAGTCTTTTCATTGGTATGGTGCTCCTTACTTTTTGCAATATAAGGATAAGAAAACTTGGTTAATTTAATTATAATAACTTTTCCGGATACTGTCAATTTTCCCGGCCGGAATATGGCTTTCCCGCGGTTCATAAAATTTTTACAGTCTTTTCACGGCCCCGCAGTCACAGAAAGGTTGAAACATAGAGGAAAATCTGCTACAATAAGCTTTGAATTATGCGAAGACCCACCGGCATTTTACAGTCGGGAGGGTGCGGAAATGAGGAAAAAATGAACGTTATTGAAAAGATATTTGGCACGCACAGTTCCAGAGAACTGAAGCGTATTGAGCCCCTGGTGGACAAGATCGAGGCACTTCGTCCTACAATGCAGGCACTTTCCGATGAGGAACTGCGCGGCAAGACCGAAGAGTACAAGAAGCGTCTGACCGAGGGAGAGACTCTGGACGATCTGCTTCCGGAGGCTTATGCAACCGTGAGAGAGGCTGCAAAACGTGTTCTGAACATGGAGCACTACAGAGTACAGCTGATCGGTGGTATCATCCTGCATCAGGGCCGTATCGCTGAGATGCGTACCGGTGAAGGTAAGACTCTGGTGTCCACCCTTCCCGCTTATCTGAATGCTCTGGAAGGCAAGGGTGTCCATGTCGTTACCGTCAATGACTATCTGGCAAAGCGTGATGCGGAGTGGATGGGTCAGGTACATGAATTCCTGGGACTGAAGGTCGGCGTGGTATTGAACGGCATGACTTCCGAGGAGAGACAGGCAGCCTACAAG
>JBNMJR010000289.1:0-2424 GCA_050873925.1 Acetatifactor sp. | reverse complement strand
GGAAAGAACCGATAGGACGGTTAGGATCCTTCAGACCCACACGGCCTCTGCGCATGGCCTTGGCCACTGCCGTCACCGCTTCCTCCTGACCAATCACACGCTTATGCAGCGTCTTCTCCAGCTTTAACAGTCGCTCACTCTCTTTTTCCGCCAGCTTCTGTACGGGGATCTTGGTCCACTGGGCAACGACCTCTGCAATCTCGTTCTCACCGATGCTGATAACGTTTCCCTCTTCCTGTTTCTCCCGTTTTTTCATCAGGCGGTCGTATTTTTTCACCAGAGCATCCTGCTGCTTCTTGATCTCTGCCATCTGGTCAAAAGCCTCCATGCGGATGGCTCTCTCCATCTCCTGATCCATCTCATGGATACGATCGGCAATCTCCTTCGCTTTATCCGGTGCATCCAATGCCCGCAGTCTTGCACTTGCCGACGCTTCATCGATCAGATCGATGGCCTTATCCGGCAGATTCCTGTCATTGATATAACGGCTGGACAATCTGACGGCAGCCTCAATAGCCTCAGAGGTGATCTTCACATGGTGATGATCCTCGTATTTTCCCTTGATACCTTCCAGAATGCGGACCGCCTCTTCCTCCGTGGGTTCTTCCACGGTCACCGGCTGGAATCTGCGCTCCAGCGCCGCATCCTTCTCAATATACTTGCGATATTCCGCAATGGTGGTGGCACCGATCAGCTGGATCTCTCCACGGGCCAGAGAAGGCTTCATGATATTGGAAGCATCAATGGCTCCCTCTGCGCCTCCGGCACCGATGATCGTATGGAGTTCATCCAGGAATAAAATAATATTCCCGTCCTCCGTCACTTCTTTTAATACCTTCTTGATACGCTCTTCGAACTCGCCACGGTACTTACTGCCTGCTACCATTCCTGACAGGTCCAGCGTCAATACACGCTTATTCTGCACCGTAAAAGGCACATCTCCCGCCACGATCCGGGCTGCCAGACCTTCTACCACAGCGGTCTTACCTACACCGGGTTCTCCGACGAGACAGGGATTGTTCTTCGTGCGGCGGCTTAAGATCTGTACTACTCTGCGGATCTCTTCTTCTCTGCCTACCACAGGATCCAGTTTTCCTTCTCTGGCCAACGCTGTCAGGTCTCTGCTGTATTGTTCCAGCGTAGACTGCTTTGCCTTGCGGTCTCCCTTTTTCCCCAGATCTTCCTTATACAGATTGCCGTCCTGTCCGATGGCGATCAGAGTATCTACATAGATCTTCTGCACATTGGCTCCCAGCGTGTTCAACAGACGCACGGCAACATTCTCGCCCTCTTTGATCAGTGCAAGAAGCAGATGCTCTGTGCCGGTCTGCTTCTGTCCGAAGCGGGCTGCCTGGCGGTGTGCCTCTTCCAGAATCCGGGCAGCTCTGGGAGAATACCCCTCTCTGTCCTTCACGGCCACACCGTTTTCAAAAGCGATCAGATCCCGGATCATCTCCATGACCTGTTCCATCTCTACGCCGTTATCCTTCAATACTTTGGCGGCTACACCGGTGTCTTCCTTCAAAAGTCCCACCAGAATGTGTTCGGTGCCGATATATCCCTGTTTCAGGCTTCTGGCACATCTGCCTGCCTGGGCAAGCGCATTCTGCGCTTTATCCGTAAACTGTGACTGCATCAATTCAGTCCTCCATATTCTTCATAGATTTCATCAATCAATTCATGTACTTCCTGCCTGGAAATATTTTTGCAGCTGCTCTTAGCAAGTATTACCTGCAGTTCCTTCCGCAATTCATCCACCGCACGCATACGGTCCACATCCAGAGCGATCACAGCACCCTTTCGTCTGTCGACCTTGACATAGCCCTCCTGCTTCAGAACGGTGTAGGCCTTATTTACAGTATGCATATTGATTCCGATGGTATCCGCCAGCTGCCGGACACTCGGCAGGGAATCTCCTTCATGAAACTGTGACGTGGCAATTCCCATGATGATCTGATTGCGCAGTTGCATATAGAGCGCTTCATCACTGTTGAAATCTATCTCTATTATCATCAAAATCACTCCCTTCCCACTGTCACTGATTGTTATACGTTTATTATAACAGTGAAGGCGGTACTGTCAACCGCAGACCGGGAAAGTTTATCAAAATTTTAAAAAGAAAGCGGCATCTCACTCTCGTAAGATACCGTTTTCTTCTATGATCTTTGGTTATTGTTCTTCGTCGCCGTCCCAGTTCAGGAATTCGAATTCAAACTCATCATCGTCTGACATGAAGTTCTTGGACTTCCAGCCGGGATCCTGCGGATTGCCGTTATTCTGTGCCGGTTTCACCGGTCTGTCTACCTGGGGTGCAGGTCTGCTGCCGGTCTGAGGTGCCACGGGTCTCTGGCCCTGTGCTGCAGGTCTTCCGGTCTGGGGTGCCGTAGGTCTGGCTCCCTGTGCCGTGGGTCTTCCGGCCTGGGG
>JBNMJR010000288.1:0-2437 GCA_050873925.1 Acetatifactor sp. | reverse complement strand
TGATCTCATTCAGCACACCGGTAGCCACACGCATGGCATGGTTCTCACTGACGATGTCGATGGTCTCGAACAGCTTGGGCAGTCTCTGTCCCGTCTTCGCAGAGACGAACAGAAGCTCCGCATAGGGCATAAAGGATAAGGTATTGCGTACCTTTTCGGTAAATTTATAAATGGTCTTGTCATCTTTTTCGATGGCATCCCACTTGTTCACCACGATGATCGTGGCCTTGCCTCTCTCATGGGCGATTCCGGCAATCTTCGCATCCTGCTCCGTAACGCCTTCCTCCGCATCGATCATCAGTACCACGACTTCCGCACGCTCTACGGCACTGACAGTACGGACGATCATATAGCGCTCCAGTTCTTCCTTGATCTTGTTCTTCCGACGAAGTCCGGCGGTATCAATGAAGACATATTCCTTGCCGTTATAAGTGATCTCAGTGTCCACCGCATCTCTGGTCGTACCAGCGATATCGGATACGATCAGACGATTCTCACCAAGCAGTTTGTTGATCAGGGAAGACTTACCGACATTCGGCTTTCCGACAATAGCCACACGGGTGCGGTCATCCTCTTCCTCTTCTGCCTGTTCCTTATCAAAATATTCCGTTACAGCCTCCAGCATGTCACCGATTCCCAGACGGTTCACCGCGGAGATGGGATGGGGATCGCCAATGCCCAGATTGTAGAATTCGTAAACGTCCGCCATATACTTCTGGAAGCTGTCCACCTTGTTGACCACCAGTACCACCGGCTTGTGGGAACGGCGCAGCATATCTGCCACCTTGGAATCCGCATCCACCAGTCCCTGTTTGACATCCACCAGGAAAATGATCACATCCGCCGTCTCCATGGCAATCTCCGCCTGTTCACGCATCTGGGACAGGATCACATCCTTGCTGTCCGGCTCGATACCACCGGTGTCGATCAAGGTAAATGTCATATCCAGCCAGTGGATATCCGCATAGATACGGTCTCTGGTAATACCGGGTGTATCTTTTACAATCGATATATTTTCGCCAGCCAGTGCATTGAACAGGGTGGACTTACCGACATTCGGACGTCCCACCACCGCAACGATGGGCTTGGTTTTTCTCTTTGCCATAATTTCCTCCGTTTCTTAAATTACATTACGCAAATTTTGCTTATCTTATTTTGTCTCTAAAAATCCTGATTTTTATTCAGATGCTTCTTCTCCGATCAATGCATCCACAAGATCATATCCGCTTGATTTTACAATATTCACGGGCACTTGTAAAGCCCCCTCCACATCTGCCAGGGTATAATCATCCAGGAACAGATCCGCTCCGCTCCGAAGTACGTTCCGGGGAAGATACAATGCTTCCCCCAGTTTCTTATCCTTTAACTGTTTTACGATATCCTGTCCGGTCAGAAGTCCCGATACTGTGATCATCTCTCCGAAAAATTCATTGATGATCTCATAGACATGGACCTGAAGCCCCGGGTATTCCGCCATCAGCTCTTCCGCCATCTTCTTTAAATAAGGAAACGCCAGCCTTCCCGTAGCCAGAGAGATCTCTCTGGTGCCTTCCCAGGACGGCTTTTTCCCCGCTGCCTTCTCTGCGGTGCGTCTCTTCAGTCCGTCATGGAATTCATCCAATAGCAGGCGGATCATCCCCACGCCGTTCTCCAGCTGCAGATACCCGTCATAGCGTTCCTCTTCCGGCACTTCTCTGCCCGCCAGAATGTACCATTCATCGCTGGCCTGGATAAAATGAGTACCGTATTTCTCCATGCAGATCTTCTGGTATTTTTCGATCAGATCAATGACCTCACAGGCATCCTGTGCATTAAACGGCTCCAACGGATACAACCCATCCCGGTATCTGGACAGACCTACCGGTACCACGGAGACACTCTCCACATTCGGCAGATACTCCATCAGCTTCTGAATGCTGTATTCCAGTTCCTTACCGTCGTTTACCCCCTTGCAGAGCACGATCTGTCCGTTCATACGGATTCCTGCGGCATTGAGGATGTCCACCTTTTTCAGGGCATCTCCCGCAAAACGGTTGTTCAACATTTTACAGCGCAATTCCGGATTCATGGTCTGGAACGAAATATTGATGGGTGACAAGTGATATCTGCAGATCCGGTCAATATCATGATCCGACATATTGGTCAGCGTCACATAATTCCCCTGCAAAAAGGATAATCGGGAATCATCATCCTTAAAATAAAGGGTGTCACGCATGCCCTTCGGCATCTGATCAATAAAGCAGAAAATACACTTATTATGGCAATGGCGGTATTCGTCCATCAGGCCGTTCTCAAATTCAATCCCCAGATCCTCGTCAAATTCCTTGTCGATCTCTAAGAGCCACTGCTCTCCGTCCGGCTTCTCCACCAGCATCCCAATATAGGTATCCTGGGTCAGAAACTGATAATCAAAAATATCCTCGATCTCTGTATTATC
>JBNMJR010000287.1:0-2472 GCA_050873925.1 Acetatifactor sp. | reverse complement strand
TCACCCGCCAGGACTCCCATTCCGTCACCGTACACAGACCAGGTGGTCTTGCGGCCTCTGCGGTACTCGTCATTGTCCATAGCCGGCAGATCATCATGTACCAGAGAATATGTATGGATCATCTCAATTGCCGCCATAAAAGGCTCTATAATATCACTTTTGCCGCCGAACATCTTATAGGTCTCCTGCATCAGCATGGGACGCAGACGCTTTCCACCTGCCATAAGACTATAGTTCATGGCTTCAATGACGGTCTTCTGATATCCTTCCTCCGCCGGAAGATATTCCTTCAGTAATTCTTCAATCGCTGCCGTTCTTTTCTGCAATTCCTGTCTGAATAACATTTCTTCCATGTCTAATGCCAACCTTCCTCTACCTGCCGGTATGCTGTATGCTTACCGGGGATCCAGCGGTTCCAGTCCGCCCTCTTCGTTCAGCTTCATGACCTGTTTTTCCACCCGGTCGATCTGTTCATTGCACTGTTTCAGCAGATTCATGCCCTTGCTGTATGCCGTAAAAGCTTCCTCCAGAGAAATATCCTCTGCTTCCAGCTGTCCGATCAGCTCTTCCAGTGCGGAAAAATTTTCTTCCAGGCTCTGTGGTTCCTGTGCTTCCGTTTTCTTTTTTCCTGCCAAAATAGCACCTCCGTCTGCTGCCTGCATCTATCTGCTCCCCCGGATACCATCAAATGCTATCCGGGAAGTCTTTCTTCCTTCTGAATCTGTTCCACCCGGGTATCGATCACGCCATCGCTCACCCGGATCCGCAGACTGTCACCCGTTTCCACCTGCGTTACAGAACGGATATTTTTTCCATCGGTATCCTCCACATAGGAAAAACCGCTGTTTAGCTTTTCCAGTGGGGAGACCGCTTTCATTCTCTCAATATACAGTGCCAGGTTATGTCTGCGTTCCCGCAATACCTCCTGTATCCGGTTCTGCAGCCGTTCTTCCAGCTGCATGCTGTAAGTCCTCTTCTCCCGTATCCGGCTGGCGGGGCTTAAATATTTCAGGCGCATTTCCATCTGATCCGCCTGCTGCCTCTTATGCTGAAGCACCCGTCCCATCCGTTGATACAGCCTGTCCTGTCTGTCCAGGATCTCATTTTCAATATCACTGACCTGTGCCACTGCCAGTTCAGCCGCTGCCGACGGGGTCGGTGCCCGCAGATCCGCCACATAGTCGATGATCGTGGTATCCGTCTCATGACCTACCGCTGAGATAATGGGAACAGAACAGTCAAACACGGCCTGTGCCACCATTCTCTCGTTAAACGCCCACAGATCCTCAATGGAGCCGCCGCCACGTCCCACGATCATAACATCCACGCCCTGTCTCTCCAGTGCACGGATTCCGTTCACAATGGAAGGAGCTGCCGAAGCTCCCTGTACCAGCGCCGGATACAAAATGATCTGCACATAAGGATTCCGCCTGGAAGCGATCTGTATGATATCCCGGACCGCCGCGCCGGTATCCGCCGTCACCACACCCAGCGTATGAATATACTTCGGGATCTGCTGCTTGTACTCCGGGGCAAACATGCCCTCTTCCGCCAGTTCCCGTTTTAACTGTTCATATTTTTCATAAAGGGCACCGGCGCCGTCCAGCGTCACTTCCTTTACATACAGCTGGTATCTGCCGTCCCGCTCAAAGACACTCACAGTGCCTTTTGCAATCACCTGCTGTCCTTCCGTCAGCCGGAACCCAAGACCTCTCCGGTCTCCGGCAAACATAATGCAGTTTAGGGCACTGGCAGAATCCTTTAACGTAAAATAAATATGTCCAGAGGGATGGTATTTACAGTTGCTTACCTCACCTTTTACAGATACCATCTGTAAAAAGTAATCCTGCGTGAACATATTTTTAATATAGCTATTCAGTTGTTTTACGCTGATTACGTTCTGTATCCTACTCACCGGATTTCATGATCTTGGCCAGGATCGCATTGACGAATCCGCCGGAGCTTTCCTGTCCGTACTTTTTGGCAATCTCGATTGCCTCATTAATAGCAACGCCATTCGGGATATCGTCATCATAGCGCAGCTCATATGCGCCAAGGCGCAGTACTGCAAGCTCCACCTTGCCCATACGGGTGGTATCCCAGCCTTCGGTATTCTCATTCAACAGCTTATCAAGCTCGGGAATCTTCTCCCTGATCTTCTCGAAGCGGGCTGCAATAGCGTCCGCATCCTGCCAGGAAGGAACTTCCTCGTTATTCTCGCGGAATAATGCGATCTGTTCCGGCATATCCTCCGGTGCATGAAACTCCACGCGGTATAAAAGTTTGAAAACCTGTTCTCTCTGCTCGTGTCTTCCCATAATATCTTCCTGTAATTCCTCTTATTTGTCCTTCTTCATATTCACACCGGCAATACGGATGTTCACATCAGAGCAGGTCAGTCCTGTCATATTCTCAATGGCATTTTTCACCTTCTGCTGTACTGCCTGACAGGTAGCGGGAATATTGTAACCG
>JBNMJR010000286.1:0-2541 GCA_050873925.1 Acetatifactor sp. | reverse complement strand
GCCCCAGCCCTTCGTTACCGCAGCCTGCATGCAGAACGATGCACTGAAGGTGATCTTCGACTTAAATGAAGAATGGAACAAGGTACAGGGAGAGGACGGCAGCAGCATGGTCACCGGTGTAACGGTGGTTCGCAAGGAATTCCTCGAAGAGAATGAAGAAGCCGTGAAATCTTTCATGGAAGATCATAAGGCAAGTGCGGAAGCCATCAATGCAGATCCTGCCACCGGTGCCGCACTGGCGGTGGAAGCCCAGATCGTAGCCAAGGAGCCCATTGCCCAGAAGGCAATTCCGAACTGCAACATTACCTATATTGACAAAGCCGAAATGAAGCAGGCTCTTTCCGGATATTTGGAAGTATTGTTCGGACAGGATCCCCAGTCGGTAGGCGGAGGACTTCCGGAATCTGATTTCTATTATGATGCAGAATAAGTATAAAAAATACATCAGAAAAATATTAATCATTATCTTCTGGCTGGGAGCATGGCAGCTTCTGGCAATGAGTGTGGATAATTTCCTGCTGGTGGTGACACCTTTGCAGGCATTGCGGGCACTGCTTGCTCTGGCCGGGCAGGCGGAATTCTGGCGGAGTGCCTTCGGTTCACTGTGGCGGATCGCTCTCGGATTTTTGCTTGGAGCGGTATTTGCACTTCTTCTGGCGGCGGTCAGTTACCGCTACAAGATCGCGGAAGAGGTGTTACGGCCCTTTATGGTATTCTGCAAGGCAGTGCCGGTAGCGGTATTTGCGGTGCTTTTACTGATCTGGTGGGGCTCATCCATGCTGGCGGTGGCAATCTGCTTTCTGGTGGTATTTCCGAATATTTACCTGAATACTCTGGAAGGATTAAAAAACGCAGACAGAGGGCTGTTAGAGATGGCGGAAGTCTTCCGCCTGCCCTTTGGCACCCGGTTCTTCTATATTTACCGTCCGGCGCTAAAGCCTTTTTTGCTCAGCGCATTTCAGTTATCGCTGGGAATGTGCTGGAAGTCCGGAGTGGCGGCGGAAGTGATCGGCACGCCCAACCATTCCATCGGCGGAGCACTGTATCTGGCCAAAATCTACCTGAATACGGCGGATCTGTTTGCCTGGACGGCGGTGATCATAGTGCTCAGTGTATTTTTTGAAAAAATAATATTCTATGGCATCGAAGTCTTTTTCCGGTGGGAGCCTGCCTGCAAGAGACCGCCTATGCCGCAGAAAACAGCCACCAGAGAACGTCGCACCCTGTGTGTAAGAAATCTGGGAAAAAATTTTCACGACCAATGGATCTTCCGGTATGTGAATCATGAATTTCACGGCGGAGAACCGTATGTGCTGGATACCCCTTCCGGCAGCGGCAAGACCACATTTTTCCGGTGCCTGTGCGGACTGGAGCGGCCGGAGGAGGGAGAAGTGTCGGGAATGGATGCTTTTGCTGTGCAGTTTCAGGAGGACCGGCTCTGTGAGGACTACAGTGCGGTGAAAAATCTGGAAATGATCCTGGGAGATGCCGGGCGGGCAAGAGAGGCACTGACACAGCTGTTGCCGGAGGAAGCACTGGATCAGCCCTGCCTCGAACTGTCGGGAGGCATGAAGCGGAGAGTATCTCTGGTACGGGCCATGGAGGCAGGCGCACAATGCGTTCTGCTGGATGAGCCTTTTACCGGACTGGATGAAGAGAACCGGAAAAAGGCGGAGGAATATATCCGAAACAAGGCAAGAGGCCGGATCGTGATGCTGGCTACACATATCCGTCCCGGACAGTGAAAGGAAGACGACATGGGAAAAGAAGCAGAGAACACAAGAGTGACACTGATCGGCATTATCGTGGAAGATCCGGAGGCGGCGGTAAGGATCAACGGACTTCTGCACGAATACGGGGAATATATTATCGGCAGAATGGGGATACCTTATCATGAAAAGCAGATGAACATTATCAGTGTGGTCATGGATGCACCGCAGGAAAAGGTCAGCGCTCTGTCGGGAAAGCTCGGAATGATCCCCGGAGTCAGCACGAAGTGCCTGTATGCACCGGATGCGCAGAAAGCCCCAAAATAAAAAGGTTGTCAATTCCTCCAACTTATGCTATAATTGCAAAATGACTGCGACTGGATACAGACCCGCAAGGGTATAAAGGAGGAAATGTTATAATGAGTTTACAGGTTGAAAAGTTAGAGAAAAACATGGCCAAGCTGACCATCGAAGTATCTGCTGAAGAACTGGAGAAGGCAATCGAAGGTGCTTACCAGAAGAATAAGAACAAGATCAGCATTCCCGGTTTCCGTAAGGGCAAAGCTCCCCGTAAGATGATCGAGCAGATGTACGGTAAGTCCGTATTCTATGAGGATGCAGCAAATGCACTGATCCCCGATGCTTACGATAAGGCTCTGGAAGAGTGTGAGGAGCAGATCGTATCTTCTCCGAAGATCGATGTGACCCAGTTAGAGGCCGGCAAGCCTTTCATCTTTACCGCAGAGGTTGCTCTGAAGCCTGAAGTTACTCTTGGCAAGTACAAGGGTGTGAAGGTTGACAAGATCGACGTTAAGGTAAGCGATGAGGATAT
>JBNMJR010000285.1:0-2554 GCA_050873925.1 Acetatifactor sp. | reverse complement strand
GTTCCCAGTACTGCGCTCAGTTTTTCCTGTGTAATGTACCCCGGCCGCAGGATCTGGGGCGGTGTCACCGTCAGGTCGATAATGGTGGATTCCAGGCCGATCCCCACCTCGCCGCCATCAATGATGGCATCGATCCGGCCCATCATATCTTCTTCGACATATTTCGCCACTGTAGGGCTGGGTTTGCCGGACGTATTGGCACTGGGTGCCGCAATATATCCGCCGCTGTATTTGATCAGCTTCTGTGCCGCCGGATGTGAGGGCATACGGATTGCCACCGTATCCAGACCACCTGTGGTCTCATAGGGCACCGCATCCGATTTCGGCAGGATCATGGTCAGGGGACCGGGCCAGAAGGCATCTGCAATCTTCCGGGCCTCTTCCGGTACCTCCTTTGTGATCTTGTAAATGTCTTCAAACCGATAAATATGAACGATCAGCGGGTTGTCGGACGGACGACCCTTTGCCGCATATATTTTCTGGGAAGACGAGGGATTCAGCGCATCTCCCCCCAGACCGTACACGGTCTCGGTAGGAAAAGCCACCAGTCCTCCCTGCTGCAGGATCACTCCCGCTGCCCGGAGCTTCTCCTCATCTTCTTCGCTGACGGGACCCTCTCCGGGATGAATCTTTATGATCTCAGTCTCCATGTTTTTACCTTCTGTGTTCTAAATTGCATTTGGATATAGTATATCATATCCCCGGTCAAATGGAAAGCGTGTTTCTTATTGCATCTTCTGTTTTTCGGTCTTATGTTGTGCTATATATTGTAAAATTCCTTTGTGGATCGCCCATGCCACTCTGTCCTGATGGGTCTCATCACACAGTTTCTCTGCCTCTGCCGCATTGGACAGGAAGCCGCATTCCACAATGACTATGGTTCCCTTGGTTTTTTTCAAAAGATAATAACTGTCATTGGGCTTGATCTGTCTGTGATTCTCCGGATCCAGATCTCTGACCATCTGCGTCTGGACCAGCTCTGCGAGCTGTTTCCCTCCGCTGCTGCCATTATAATAGAAGACCTGCGCTCCGTGCACATACTCTTCCGGATAACTGTTCTGGTGGATGCTTACCGTGAGAACAGGATTTGTCTGCTCAATCTTTTCGATCCGGCGTTTCATATCCTGTACCTTCTTATTAGAAGCCGACGCATCATACAAGCCATCCTCCGTCTCTCTCGTCAGCACCACCCGGATCCCGTTTGCCTCCAGATACTGTCTCAGTTTCTCTGTGATCCGGAGGTTGATATCCTTCTCCAAAGCTCCATTAATGCCGATCTTCCCCGGGTCATCCCCGCCATGGCCGGCATCGATCACCACCGTCGGTATTCCGTCTGTGTTCGCGTCATTTCCCCGCAAGGCATTCACGGCATTTACCGTTTCCACATAGGCCGCCGTTTCCCTGCCAAGTATCGCCATAGACATAAGCAACAGGCACACCATCACCGCTCTTACTGCTTTCTGTTCCATCCCCGTTCTCCGGTGTCTCTTTTATTCTATATGATTTTATATGCATTTTTCTCTGGAAATATCTTCCGAAAATTAAGAAATCCTTTTGTTTTAAACTATTGCATCCCATTACTACTTCAGCGTATAATATCATTATGAAAATAAGCAAAAAAACTCTTTCTATCATTTTATTTGTTCTGGCGGGAATTTGTGTTCTTGCGGCAGTAATGCTGTTTGTAAAAGGTCGGATAGAAGACCGGCGCATGGAGGAAGCGCTGGATGAATTGCGCCCGACGCAAGCCACGGAAACTGTCTCCGCAGCCGAAAGTGAACCGGCAGCTACCACCACACCGGAACCGTCCGCAGAAGAGACGCAGACTTCCACCGAAGAGTTCGAACGGGTGCCCAACCCTTATGCTGACAGCTTTCTTGCCAACAAAGACATGGTGGCCTGGCTGCAGATTCCGGATACCAATATCGATTATCCGGTAATGTGGACTCCGGAAGATGAGACCTATTACCTCTACCGTGCTTTTGACGGAAGTGAGAATAAGAACGGTTGTCTGCTCCTCGATGATGAAAGCTGTGTGGATCCTCTGACCACGAACCTTATCATCCACGGTCACAATATGAAGTCCGGCGCCATGTTCGGCAACCTGACCGATTACGAAAGTCAGGATTTCTACGAGCAGCACAAAAACATTATCCTCTATACCGAGGAGTGTCAGCGCAATTACGAGGTTATTGCCGTCTTTCGCTCCCAGGTCTACCGGAAAACGGATCAGGTATTTAAGTTCTACAAATTTTTCCAGGCAGATACCCGGGAAGAATTTGATGACTTTTATAACAATATCAAGCAGTTATCCCAGTATGACACCGGTGTCACCGCAGAGTTCGGAGATCATTTTCTGACTCTGTCCACCTGCGTATACCATGTAGAGCAGGGCCGGTTCGTAGTCGTCGCCAAAGAAGTGGAACCCGGTGACCACTACCTTCCCGTACAGGAATAACTCACAGATAAAGTAACCTCCGGCAACGAAAACGATATCCGTAACACCACCAAGAATCACTGCGAGATAACGGTTTTTACCAGAATGGCACATTTT
>JBNMJR010000284.1:0-2569 GCA_050873925.1 Acetatifactor sp. | reverse complement strand
TTGCATGGTTGTCACCGGGGTCACCGGTTACCAGCTCGATATTGAAAGGACCTGCTGCATTGTCCAGATCCAGCTGATCTCTGATGTATTCGCCCTGCTTTGTACCTACCATGTAGTTATCAAAGGTTGCGTAATAAGTAACAGCATCGGAGTTCATGATCAGACGGTCATATGCGATAACCGGAATGTCTTTTTCCTTTGCCTGCTCCAGAACAGTTCCCAGAGAGTCACCGTCGATGGATGCGATTACCAGAAGTTCACAACCGGAGTTGATCATATTCTCGATCTGAGATACCTGTGTGGGAATATCATTGGATGCGTACTGCAGATCTACATCATAACCTGCTGCTTCCAACTGAGCCTGCATGTTGGTACCATCCTGATTCCATCTCTGCAGATCCTTGGTGGGCATTGCTACACCGATCTTACCGCCGCCTGTAGCAGTGGTATCATCTGTCTTGGTCTCTGCTGCAGAAGCTTCTGTCTTGTTGTCCGTTGCCGGTGTGGTTGCCTGCTGTCCCCCATTGGATCCACATCCTGCAAGCATTGTAACAGCCATGGCTGTTGCCAGAAGTGTGCTTAATAATTTCTTCCTCATAAAAAGTAACCTCCCTTATTTGGTTTGTTTTTGTTGACAAGTAGAGAATACCATAGATCCAATAGCATGATTTTACGACCTTCTTCACTTTCCCGTCCTGCTTTGCGGACAAAAATAAGCTGTGCTAGCAATATTTTGTCTGCCGGCACAGCTTTCTTCCCAATTTTTTCCTGTTGTTGTTTTCCTGTCCTATGATTTCCGTCAGGGCATCTCTGAGGGAACATTCAGATAAACGTCTTCTTTCAGATGGAACCCACTTCCGATGATCACATCATTGATATTGTTCTTATCCACACTGATGGGCTCCAGTCCGATATACGGTACTTCATAGTCTCCGCTCTCTATCGTCACGGTCTCTTCGGGGAGGTCCTTCCCCTCTGCCAGAAGCACGGCACATTCCGCCGCCTTCTGGGCCAGCTTCTCCACCGGCTTGTACACCGTCATGACCTGTGTTCCTTCCACGATCCGCTGACATGCCTCCAGATCGGCATCCTGTCCCACGACCATGATATCTCCCGCCATCCGTTTTTCTTTCAGGGCATGCACCACCTTGCTGGCCAGATCATCGTTACCGCACATGATGGCATCCGCTTCCGAGACAACATCCATGTGGTCATAGACATAAGCCGATGCCAGCTCTGCTTTCCAGCCGTCCGCATGCATGGAATCCAGGATCGTCACCTGATGATCCTCCATCACCTTCCGGAAGCCTTTCTCCACCATTGCCACATTGCTGTCCAGTGCAGATCCTCCCAGCATCAACACTTTTCCACCGGACAGACCGTTATCCACCAGAGCTTCTCCCATCATAGTGCCGACCCTCTCGTTGTCAAACGTAATATACAGGTCAATATCCGCATCCATGATCATCCGGTCGTAGGCGATGACTTTGATTCCTGCTTCCTTCGCCTTCTGCACCTGCTCTGCCAGTCCCTCGGAATCAATACAGATGATAACGATGACATCCATGCCCTTATCAATAAAATAATTGATCTGCTTCTTCTGCTGTTCCAGGTCACCGTTGGCATTCTGCACATTGACCTCCGCACCAAGTTCTTTGGCAGTGGATACGAAAATATCCCGGTCTCTCTGCCACCTCTCAATGACAAACGAGTCGAAACTCATACCGATCTGAATCTTCTGATCCTGCGTGGCGTCTCCGGATGTCTTACCGCTGTCCAGTTTGCCACAGGCACTGAGTGCCAATACACACGCCAGTACCACCGCTGCATATTTCCACATTTTCTTCATTTTACACGATGTCCTGCTCATATATTTTTCCCCGATTCTCCTTATAGACCGTAGGTGTTACCCCCACGTTCTTTTTAAAGCTGCGGCTGAAATAATTAGGATCCGAGTATCCCGTTCTGACACAGATCTCTTTCATGGAACAATCCGTGGTCTCCAACAGTTCCTTCGCCTTGTCCATTCGCAAATTCGTCAGATATTCGATGAAATTTTCTCCCGTGGTCTCTTTGAAAAGCTTGCTGAAATAGTATGGACTGATATTGACCTCTCTGGACACATCATCCAGGGAAATGTCCTTGTGGTAATTATTCTTAATATAATTCTTGGCCATTTCAATGATACTGCCGGATTTTTCTTCTCTTTTATTCAGGACATTGCGACAGGCCTCTTTTACCTTTTCCAGAAACCAGATCTTCATTGCCGACGGCTCTGCCATCTCCATGACCTGTGGCAGATAATCCGCCCGGGAATTCAGCTGATAAGTCATACCGCCTTTCTCATAGGCAATATGTTCCGACCACAGCACAAATTCCAGGATCTTCAGGCGCATGTTCATCAGATCCGACCCGCTGTCCGTCATCCAGTCGAAAAAGGCTGCTGCCGTTGCCGAAGCATTATCGATATCGCCGTCTTCAACCTCCGCAAACAGTTTTTTCTCCAGCTTTACCGGATAATTTCCACCATACTCGCAACGAATCGGCAGATCATCCACATGGGCCACAC
>JBNMJR010000283.1:0-2584 GCA_050873925.1 Acetatifactor sp. | reverse complement strand
CTTGTATTGCAGATTGTCGAGCAGACGCATCATCCGGGCTGCCATTCCTTGATATGAAAAAGATCACAAGGGAGTCACTTAAGAAAGACGAAAAACCTTCAATACGGTGACAGAACACAAAACCACGGGCAATACAAAAACCCATATACAAAGATTTGAACTAATCAGGTCAGGACAGTTTTATTTTGATGCCTGCTACAACCCGTCCAAGACCGCATTCCTGAAAAATGCTGAGAAGAAGGGCTGCAAAATCCTGAATGGTCTTGGTATGTCCAGTTCCAGAGGGCTGCTCAGATCGAATTATGGACCGGACAGAAGGCTCCACTGGATGTGATGCGAAAAGAATTAAAGGAGATTATCCGGGAAGAAAATGAGAAGGCGCAGACGGAATGATTCTGTAATTCCGTCACTTCATGGGAGATAAATGTTATAGTGAATAGAGAAACGCGATAGCGTAGTAAGCAATAATTTCGGATGATCCAGGTTTAATCAGAGAGGAGAAGAATATGAACAACTATTGTATGATTCAGAACTCCAAAACGTTTGCATTTTCCGCAGAGAATCCAACCGGTGTACGCGCAGGTGGTTCCCAGGGCGGTGACTGCACCAAGCTTCGTCCGACCGTGACGATTCCTGCAGGGGAAACCGTAACTCTGGTAGATGCTGCAGGACCGGGTGTGATCCAGCATATGTGGTTTACCGGATATGTCGGGCACCATTTTATCATCCGTATGTATTGGGATGATCAGGAATATCCGTCTGTGGAAGCTCCGCTCTCTGCATTCTTCGGATGTGCCTATGATGAAAATTTCGTGGACCGGGATGGCAAATATCCGGTGTTGAATTCTGCCATGATGCTGGTAGCTCCTGGTCGCGGCTATAACAGCTATTTTGAGATGCCGTTCCATAAGAGAGCTCGGATCACGATGGAAAACCGTGGTGACAAGGATGAAAATCTCTATTATATTATCACCGGAGCTTATCAGGAGATTCCGGCGGAGGCTGGTTATTTCCATGCCACCTATCGCCAAGAGCACCCGGTTCAGAAGGGTCGTACCTACACAATCGTTGATGGAATCGAAGGCAGGGGACAATTTGTTGGTGTGACTCTGGCAACTGGTATGAATGGCAACAATACCTGTTGGGTAGAAGGCGAAGCCCGCATGTATCTGGACGATGATCCGTATCCGTCTATCCACTATACCGGAACTGAAGACTACTTCGGCGGTTCCTATGGATTTGGAAATGACATCATCATCAAGAGCTATCAGACCTTCAGCGGCTTATATACCGGCATGTATGCAATCTATGGAGACAACCGGGAATTCTATAACGGACAGCAGAGATTCCTGCTGTATCATTTCCATATTGCAGACCCGATCCGTTTTGAGAATAAGTTTCGTATGACACTCGACAACATGGGCTGGACCGGACCGCGTTACGATGATTACACCAGTGTTGCTTATTGGTATCAGACCCTGCCGTCCGCACCGCTGATGCCACTGCCGACAGATGCAGAGATGTGTATGAGATAATAGAACCAGATTGGAGATGTCAGATAGATTGGTTTTAACCTTGCGATACGTCGCATCGGTTATATCGGACTGACATCAGAGATTTGCCGGAAAGGATAGAGGTATTATGTTACTGGAAGAGAAGTTTTTGGAATTTCATCGTTATGCCAGCAGCCACAATCTGCCGCTGGAAGCTATCAGTGTCGGAGATGAGAACAAGGTACTCTGTGAGATGCACTACGCAGCAAATGCACCGAGAAATATTTATTCACATACCAAGAGTTTTACGGTAACAGCAGTTGGACTCGCAATGGAAGAGGGAAAACTAAGCCTGGAAGATCATGTGGCGGAAGTGTTTAAAGATAAACTTCCTTCAAATCCGGATCCAAATCTGGAGAAGATTCAGTTGAAACATCTGCTCTGCATGTCCAGTGGCTTTGGTAAGGCACTTCTGATGAATGCGGACAGACGTCCGGGCGTCGGCGCACCGGATTATGAGAAATATATGATGGCACAGCCGGTTCCTGTGGAGCCAGGCAGTGCATTCTGCTATTCCTCTGCCGACAGTATTCTGGCTGCTCATATGGTAGAACGGGCCGTTGGCAAGCGGATGGGAGAGTATCTGTATGAGAAGGTATTCCAGCCCCTTGATATGGGATGGCCGCTCTGGGAGCATGATCCACAGGGACATCCGAATGGCGGCGGAGGTATGTATCTGACTTGTACCGAGATGATGAAACTGGGACAGCTCTATCTGGCTGAGGGTAACTGGAAGGGCGAGCAGATTGTCAGCAGGGACTGGGTGCAGGAGGTGTCCACCCCGAAATTTACCTTCGAGCCATCTGCAGATCTCTGGCATGTAGGATATGGCTATCAGTTCTGGATCAGTCCATATCCAGGATCCTATCGTGCTGATGGCGCATTCGGACAGATTACAACGATTCTCCCAGAGAAGGGATTGGTTGTTTCCATCCAATGTCCGGAGCGAGGTAATTTCGATCAGGTGAAACGTGCGCTGCATGAACATTTTCTGATGGAATTGTAAGAATAGACTTGCAACAATATGCTAT
>JBNMJR010000282.1:0-2590 GCA_050873925.1 Acetatifactor sp. | reverse complement strand
TCCTCAAATGTAGAATAAGAAAATAAGAAAATAAGAGCATATCCATTTGTCGGGTATGCTCTTATTTAGTTCTTGCAAGACGTGTAAGATACTGGTAAAATAAATTTCAAACGGCAAAAGTACATTGTGCCGGGAATGGCTGGTGAGTCGAAAATGCGCAGAATAGAATTTAAGATGGAGCGACCGGGACTGTTGGAGGTCGGACAGAAGATCACGGTAACCGAGGGACTTCTGCCCAGTAACTATTACTATACCATAGACCCGTCCCTGGCCATGTCCCCCAATATTCCTTTCCGTTACCGCTTGAAGAGCCGGGAGGGTGTTGTGGCGGACATCGTGGAGAATTCCAGAGGATTCTATGTCACGGCGGAATTTGATGAGCCGGAAGCAGATATGACAAGGTAAGGCGCTGTGAGAGTATGTCATAAGGATCCGGTGTATGCCGGATGCGGAGGGATTCTCAGGGCGTAATTAAGTAATTAATTATAAATAAGAAAGAGGAGAATATTATGTTACAGAAGATTTCAACAGACAAAGCACCCGCAGCAATCGGACCTTATTCCCAGGGCATCGTACTGGGCAATATCTTTTTCGCATCCGGACAGATCCCCATCGATCCCGCTACCGGAGAAATCCATGGTACTACCATTGAAGAGCAGGCAGAGCAGGTAATGAAAAATATTGGTGAGCTGTTAAAGGCAGCAGGCACCGACTACACCAGAGTAGCCAAGACCTCCTGTTTCCTGGCAGATATGGGTGATTTCGCAGCTTTTAATCAGGTCTATGCAAAATATTTTACCGAGAATCCTGCCAGAAGCTGTGTTGCAGTCAAGACCCTTCCCAAAAACGTACTGTGTGAAGTGGAAGTTATTGCAGAAGTATAATTATTATAAGAACAACAAGACGGAAGATCGTCGCTTACAGGCGACGATTTTCTTTGTATACATGGGAGAAACTTATGAAAAATAATATTACCCTGATCGGCATGCCGGGTTCGGGAAAAAGTACGGTAGGTGTGGTCCTGGCAAAGCGCCTGGGCATGCATTTTGTGGATTCGGATCTGGTGATCCAGGAGAGGCACGGAAAGCTATTGCATGAACTGATCACGGAGCATGGCGTGGAAGGCTTCTGGCAGATCGAAAGCGACGTAAATGCGTCCCTGGATCTGGACAACAGCATCATTGCCACCGGCGGAAGCGCCTGCTATGAGCCGGTGGGGATGCAGCATTTACGGGACATCAGCACCGTGGTGTATCTGAAGCTTCCTTATGAAGAGGTAGAGCAGCGTCTGGGAGATCTGAATGCCAGAGGTGTGACCCTGCAGCCCGGCCAGACATTAAAAGATCTGTACGAAGAGAGAACCCCTTTGTATGAAAAATATGCGGACATTATCATAGACTGCAGTGGGAAAATGCTGCGGGATGTCGTAGCAGAGATCGCGGAAGGGCGCAATAAGCAGTCCTGAAAAGATTGCAGAACCGGAATGCAACAATGAACGAAAAATGATTAGAAACGGGAAAATACAACTATGGAAAATACGAGAGCAAAAACAACGAGAAACAGTCTGATCCTGCTGCTGACAGCTACCATCTGGGGTATGGCATTCGTCTCCCAGAGCAAGGGCATGGACTACATGCACCCGTTTACTTTTAACGGAGTCCGCTCCCTGATCGGTGCCGCCAGCATTCTGGTATACATCCTGATCAGCCGGAAAATTGCGGGGGACAAAGCGGCACCGCTTGACTGGAAACTGAATGTGAAAGCGGGGCTTCTGTGTGGTATCTCTCTGACCATTGCCAGTACCTTACAACAGTTCGGCATCAAATACACCAGCGTCGGCAAAGCGGGATTTATTACGACATTGTATATCATTTTTGTGCCAATGTTCGGCATTTTTCTGAAGAAAAAGGTAGCTCCGGTGGTCTGGGCGGCAGCAGTCATGGCGGCGGTCGGAATGTATCTGCTCTGCATGACCGAGTCCCTGCACCTCGGAGCCGGGGACATCATGGTATTTTTGTGCGCCATCGCGTTCGCCATACAGATCATGACCATCGACCATTATGCGGCCGGAATCGACGGAGCCGTGGTATCCTGCATCCAGTTCACGGTATGTGGAGTGGTCTGCTGTATCGGAGCGCTTATTTGGGGCCAGCCCACCTTCGGCCAGCTGCAGGAAGGTCTGGGAGCCCTGCTATATGCCGGAGTTTTAAGCTGCGGTGTGGGTTATACATTGCAGATCGTAGGTCAGAAGGGCCTGAATCCCACGGTAGCAGCGCTGATCATGAGTCTGGAATCTGTTATTGCCACGATTTCCGGATGGATTGCCTATAAGATCGGATTTTTAACCACCGATCAGACTCTGACGGGCAGACAGATTGCCGGCTGTGTCATCGTATTTGCAGCGGTGATCCTGGTACAGTTACCGCCGGAATGGTTCCGTTTTGGCAAAAAGAATGCATAAATAAAGAACGCATAATTTTAAGAAAAAGTGCAGAGACTGTCCTTAAACAGATAGTAAGGAGGAAATGCAGAGAATGGATTATATCAATGCTTTCTGGGTGGGCGGTCTGATCTGTGCGTTGGTGCAGAT
>JBNMJR010000281.1:0-2593 GCA_050873925.1 Acetatifactor sp. | reverse complement strand
TCTGTGTCCTGTTCGTCATCTACACTCGGTGTGCCATTGCAATACAAATTAAATGCCATTCTTACAACTTTCAAACTGCCACTGGTCTGCCATCCTTCATGCAGGCATTCTGGTTTTACACACCCATTCTTAAAGTCATAAATGTTATTCACATTTTTTCTTGTATCTGCGTTGATTCCAAGGCAATAGCAAAGTGCCTTATGGTATACATCTGCATACCTTATTTTCTGAATTTCTTCATAGTAGAATTTTTCATGTGCTTCACTGATAAAACTAATTGTTTGTTCTTTCTTGTTTTCTGCTCCTAACGCTGTACTTGTCATAATGAATGACCTCCTTTATAATAGAATGATCAAGTAATAACAAAAGGACACCTCTTATCTCAAGAAATGTCCTTTATCTGCAAATCTGCTACATTATTCAATTACCAATAGTTGTGTGTAGAACCATCAGCCTAGCAAATACGCCATTTCCTTGATATGGTTCTATTCTAGCAATGGCAGGCGCCATACAGGCGCCCATATTCATAGAATCTTTTAAACCATAATCCACGATCCTCCCGGGGGTCATACCGGTGATGCGGGCTCTGCACTTCTGATTCAGTCCCAGCGCAAAAGCGCCGCTTCCCGTCACCGTCCAGCTGGCGGACAGCGGTCTCTGATTCCCATAATCCAGCGGGAAACGGAACTCCTTCTCCGCGCTGGCGAAATGGCTGGAGGTCACACAGACCACATGCTCCGCATAACCTCCCGCTACGGTCATGGCCCCCAGGGTCAGAGATTCTCCGCAGGTGGAGCAGGCACCGTAGACCCCGAACAGCGGAATGCTGTAGGCCGAGATGCCGAAGGACGTGGCAATGCACTGCCCCAGCAGATCTCCGGCGAAGAGATACGAGACATCCTCCGCCTTCCAGCCCGCCTTTTCCATGGCCATATAGACTGCATCTTTCTGGAGATTGCTCTCCGCTTCCTCCCAGGTCTTGCAGCCGAAGAGATCATCCTCACCCACCATGTCGAACAGGGCGCCCAACGGCCCCTCGCCCTCTTTTTTTCCTACGATACTGGCCCCGGCGATCACACACACGGGCTGTGTCAGACGGACACTGCTTCTTCCCACTCTCTGATTCATAATTTCTCCTTTCATGCGATGGCACTATGACACTGCATTCTTTTTTCTCAGTGTTCCCGCATTTGGAAAAAATATGATTCTAACAGTTTCTGTGTTGAGCGCCGATTCATGAGCAAAGGCCGGCACAGAGTGACGGAAAAGCGCGCCAGCGCGGCCTTGCGAATGGCGCGGGCTGAACTGTAATTATAATAGATTATAAAAAGATCTCCTCCAGCGCTCCGATCACCTTCTGTAATACTTCATCCTCCATATCGGAATAATGGATGACCAGAATCCCCCGATATTTCTGTGCATCCGCAAAACAGTACTCCGACAGACAGTTCACCAGGATTCCCCGCTGTCCGGCCGCCCACTTGATCTCCACATCGCTAAGATCCGTCCGCACATGCAGCAGGAAATGGGTTCCGGCATCATCCTGATAGATCCGGCTGATCTGGCTTAAGGGAGACTCCCGGAACATCCGGCAGATTCTCTCCCGCTGCGCCCTGTAGTCATTCAACAGGCGTCGGATATGTCGTTCAAAGTATCCCTGTTCCAGAAAAGCCGCCATGGCATATTGTTCAAAGCCGGATACTGTACAGGAATAGAAATTCATGGTGGAAATATACCGTTCCATCAGCTTTTCCGGCAGCACCATATAGCCGATACGCAGGGATGGCACCATGGTCTTGGAAAAAGTGTTGATGTAAATGACTCTGTGGTTGCGGTCCATGGACTGCATGGAAGGAACCGGTTTTCCCACCATACGGAACTCGCAATCGAAATCATCCTCCACGATATAGCGCTCCGACTCCTCCGCCGCCCAGCTTAGCAGTTCCTGCCGTCTTCCCACCGGCATGACCAGCCCAATGGGAAAATGATGTTCCGGCGATACATGCGCCACGGTAATGCCCTTTGGATCCAGCTGTTCCACTTTCATTCCCTGACCGTCAATGTCCACATAGTCCCAGGCCACACCGCCCACATCATACAATTTCGTGATCTTGCGATAGCCGGGATTCTCCACACCGAATTTTGCATTTTTTCCCAATAGCTGTAACAGGCGACTGTAGAGATACTCCGTTCCCGCTCCTATGATAATATGATCCGGCGATACCTGCATGCCGCGATACCGGTACAGATGCTCCGCGATGGCCACCCGCAATTTCTCCACGCCGTTAAAAGGAACCGTCTTAAGCAGCGACGTGTCGTAATCCGTCAAAGTCTGGCGCATGATCTTCGCCCAGGTGGCAAAGGGAAATTTATTATATTGGATATTATTGGCCGTCAGATCCGCCAGATATTCTTCCTCCCGGAAACGGGTCACGAAGGAAGCATAGGCCGGGGCGGGCGCACTTTTCACTTCCAGCCGGTTGACAAAATATCCTCTCTTCTCCTCCGACCGGATATAGCCTTCCAGCAACAGCTGCTCATAAGTATTCTCCACGGTCTTGACACTGACCTGCAAGTGTTCGGCAAAAGCCCG
>JBNMJR010000280.1:0-2615 GCA_050873925.1 Acetatifactor sp. | reverse complement strand
ATCCAGTCCAGCACCATGGCAATCCAGACACCGATGGCACCGTAACCCATGTTCACACCGATGACATAGCTGAATCCGATACGGAAGACAAACATGGAAAATATAGACAATACCATGGTAAACCGCACATCATTGCAGGCACGGAGCATATTCGGCAGCACAAAGGATGCCGGCCACAAAAACATTGCCATACCGTTGTGGATCATGACCAGAATGTAGGACAACTGCGTGGTCTCCGGGCTTAATCCATAACATTTCAGGATCCAGGGCAGACCCAGCAGGATGATACTGTTTACGATAAAGGTGCACAGGTAGGTGATCTTCAACAATTTTTTCGTATAGAACCGTACCTGTCCGGAGTCCCCGGCACCGACACAACGACCGATCACGGTAATCATTGCCAGATTCATAGCCTGTCCGACAATGCAGCCCATGCTGTCCAGACTGTTGGCCACGCCGTTGGCAGCGATCTGCACGGTTCCGAAACCCGCAATGATACTTACCACAATGACACGCCCCAGCTGGAAAATGCCGTTTTCGATACCACTGGGAATACCGATATAAAAGATCTTATGGATCACCGGCCAGTCGATCCGGAATTTTTCTTTTAATAAATGGACTTCGTTGGACGGATTTTTCAGCAAATGATACAGGATAAATCCTGCCACCGCACGGGAGATCAGGGAAGGGATCGCCACACCGGCCACGCCCAGTCCCAGGACGTAGACACCCAGAGCGTTTCCTCCGATGTTGATGATATTTTCCACCACGGAGACCTTCAATGTGATCTTGGAATTGCCCATGGAGCGGAACAGCGCCGCACAGGAATTGTACAAGGCCAGAAACGGGAAGGACAGTGCCGAGATCATCATGTAGATCACAGCGTTGTGGAATACATCCGCTTCGATCTTACCGAAAAACAGGGAAATGATGCCGTTACAGAACACCATGACCAGAATCGAAATACCGATGGTAATGCATACCGAGGACACGATCAGCTGTTTTGCAGATTTGCAGGCATCCTCTTTTTTTCCTGCTCCGAGGAACTGGGAGGTCACCACGGCACCGCCGGTAGCCAATGCTGCCAGCACGCTGATGATCAGGTTGTTGAACATATCGATCAGAGATACGCCGGAGACCGCCGCTTCTCCCGCAGAAGAGATCATAACCGTATCCGCCATACCCACGGTGATGGCCAGTGCCTGTTCAAATAAGAGCGGAACGATCAATTTTTTCAGGTCATCCTTTGAAAATAGTCGTTGTCTTGTTTTGCTTTCTTCTATTTCTTTTATTGCTTCCATTTCTTTTTACCCGATTATTTATCCATCCGATATAATTTCAAAGAGTTGTCCCATGCCGCTTTGCGCACTTCTTCCTCTGTAATTCCCTTGATCTGCGCCATGGCAGCAATCACATAAGGGATGTTCAGGGAGCTGTTGCGTTTGCCGCGATTCGGTTCCGGCGCCAGATACGGGCAATCCGTCTCCAATACGATGCGATCCATGGGAATGTACTCCACCGCTTCTTTCAGCTTCTTCGCATTTTTGAAGGTCAGCACACCGCCAATACCGAAGTAGAAGCCCATATCCAGGAAAATCTTCGCCGTTTCCTTTGTATAGGAATAGCAGTGGATCACGCCTCCGATCTCCTCCGCGTGCGCCTCCGTCATGAGGTCTACCGTATCCTTTGCCGCATCCCGGGAGTGAATGATGACCGGCTTATGAAGTTCTCTCGCCAGATCCAGCTGTCGCAGGAACCACTTCTTCTGTATCTCATGATCCGGCTCCGGCCAGTAATAATCCAGTCCGATCTCTCCCACCGCCAGACATTTCTCCTTCCGACACTGCTCCTTTAACCAGGAATAGGATTCCTCATCCAGTTCCGCCGTCTCGCTGGGATGCACACCGATGGCTCCGTAGATGTAATCATACTGTTCCATCAGCTCCAGTACTTTCCGACAGGAAGCAAGGCTCGCACCTACATCCACCACCCGGGCGATCCCCTGCTCCGGCAGCGCCGCCAATAGCTGTTCTCTGTCTTCATTAAATGCGTCATCGTCATAATGCGCATGGGTATCAAATATCGCAGTCATGTGAAATCTCCTACTTTTTGCTCTTCTGTAGACACCCTGACTCTTAATCAGGGTGTCTATCTTTAGTACATTTGCACAATACAAAAGACTGTGAGAAATGTCAATATCTGTCTTTTTCTTTTCATGCTAGAATATTTCTGCTGCTGACGCTTTCCAGTAGGAAGGAGGTGAATACTTTGGACATACTTATCACCTTTATCCTCTCCGTTATCGCAAGTGTGGTTGGCTACTACATATGCAAATGGCTGGACGGAGAAAACTAGCAACAGCCAGCGAAATAACAAAAAGCCCCGGGATTGCCCCCCGGGGTTTTCTGTATTTTGGACCTACTTATTACCTTTGGCTGATCTCAATATAGCATGAGTGCATGATTTTGTAAAGTTCTTTTATATAGCAAAAAAAGAACCGTCCCCGGAGCTCCTATGTCTCCAAAAACGATTCTCTCGAGTGCACCGCCAGGGGCTCGAACCCTGGACACCCTGATTAAGAGTCAGGTGCTCTACCAACTGAGCTAGCGGTGCGT
>JBNMJR010000279.1:0-2647 GCA_050873925.1 Acetatifactor sp. | reverse complement strand
TTTTTACCGGTCTTTGCCTTGTTTAAGATATCCATTTTGTCCTCCATTCTACGCTTAGCGTATCCTATCTGCACCGTCTTACGGCACTCTATTACCTGCACTTACTTTCCCCGGCACGCCTTACGAACGAATCTGTTACACCGCCCGGGGCATTGTCTTTGGTTCTGAATTGTAGGAAGTTTATGTAAGTACTTTCATGATTCATTTTACTTCAAAAAAATGGTTTCGTCAATCACCAAAAACAGAAAGTTTTATTTTCGTGAAACTACCGTTTTTATCAGCAATATTTCGCTTTGATAAATTTTTGGCATACGAGAAGTTGAAAAAGTATCTTGAAAAAAGAGAAGTCTTTCGTTATAATTCAGATATAGCTTTTTATGTAACTACTTACATTTTTCTTACATATCTTTTTACACACTGTTACATGGAAGCAGAGAGGAAGCCACAGATGACAATTTACGATATTTCTGAGAAGGCCGGTGTCTCTATTGCTACTGTTTCCCGCGTACTCAACGGAAGCAACAATGTAAGCGAGAAAACCAAGAAAAAAGTACTGGACGTGATCAACCAGTACGAGTACACCCCCAACGCATTCGCCCGGGGATTAGGTCTCAACACCATGAAGACCATCGGTATCATGTGTGCCGACAGTTCGGATCCGTACCTTGCCAAGGCAATCTACTATATTGAACAGAAGCTTCGGGCCAACGGTTACGACAGCATTCTGTGCTGTACCGGTTACGATCTGGATACCAAGGCAAGTTCCATGAACCTTCTGATCACGAAAAAAGTAGACGGCATTATATTGGTAGGTTCCAATTTTATCTACGAGAAGGAAGAGGACAACAAATACATCCTCGACGCTGCCGGACAGGTGCCCGTGATGCTGTTGAACGCAGCCATGGATGCTCCCAATGTCTACAGCATCGTATCGGATGATTTTACTTCCATGTATGATGCCACCATGGAAATGATCCGTTCCGGAGTGGAAGACATCCTGTACTTCTACAACTCCACTTCTTACAGTGGTAAGAAGAAGCTGGCCGGTTACCGTGCCGCTATGGAGGAAAAGGGGCTTCTGACCAACGGAAGCTTCCTGCAGCTCTATCAGGGATCCCACGAGGATATTCCCGCCATGGCAGACCAGCTGCTGAAGCTCCACGCAAAAGGAATCACTTTCCACGGAGTCATTGCCGCAGACGATTCCCTGGCACTGGGTGCCCTGAAATACGCCCGTGAAATGAAGCTGCGGATTCCGGAAGATCTGGCCATCATCGGTTATAATAATTCCATGCTGGTGAACTGCTGCGATCCGGAACTGACCAGTATCGACAATAAATTAGAGACGCTCTGCCAGCATCTGATCACAACGCTGATGGGTGTTCTGGGCGGAAGTGAGATGCCGAAGAAGACGGTATTCTCCGGGGAACTGGTAAAACGCGGTACCACAAAATAGCGCATAGCCGCACACTACGATCTACGACAGCACGGGGGAGCTGCAAATCACCCCTTTTGTATATTTATCACTATAGTCGCCGGATCCCTACCGGATCTGACTCATATGAACATGGAGGATTTTTAAAATGAAAGCATTTATGGACAAGGACTTTCTGTTAGAGACCGAGACCGCCAAAAAGCTGTTCCACGACTATGCAGAAAAAACACCGATTCTGGACTACCATTGCCATATCAATCCCAAGGAGATTGCTGAGGACCGTCAGTTCGACAACATCACTCAGGTATGGCTGGGCGGCGATCACTACAAGTGGCGTTTCATGCGTTCCTGCGGTGTGGACGAGAAGTACATCACCGGTGACGCTTCCGATTACGAGAAGTTCTGCAAATGGGCTGAGTGTCTGGGCAAGGCTATCGGCAACCCTCTGTTCCACTGGAGCCATCTGGAACTGCAGAGATACTTCGGTTACAATGGCGTTCTGAACAAGAACACCGCCGATGAAGTATGGAACCTGTGCAACGAAAAGCTGCATCAGCCTTCCATGAGCGTTCGTAACCTGATCAAGCAGAGCAACGTTACCCTGATCTGCACCACCGATGATCCTATCGATTCTCTGGAGTGGCACAAGAAGCTGGCTGCTGATGACAGCTTTGATGTAAAGGTTCTGCCCGCATGGAGACCCGACAAAGCTATGAATATCGAGAAGCCCGATTATCTGGATTATCTGGAGAAACTGGCTGCCGCAGCAGGCATGAATGAGATCAACTCTTTCGCAGCCCTGAAGGAAGCTCTGAAGAATCGTATGGCATTCTTCGCATCCATGGGTTGTAACGTATCTGACCACGCTTTAGAGTATGTAATGTACTATCCCGCTTCCGATGATGAGCTGGAAGAGATCTTCTTAAAGAGACTGAACAAGATGGTTCTGACCAAGGAAGAGGAACTGAAGTTCAAGACCGCATTCATGCTGTTCGTAGGCAAGGAATACCACAAGCTTGACTGGGCTATGCAGCTGCATTACGGTTGTAAGCGTGACAACAATACTCTGATGTTCGAGAAACTGGGTCCCGATACCGGTTGTGACTGCATCAACAACTACGCTCCTTCCGCACAGATGGCTGACTTCCTGAATGCACTGATCGTAACTGATGAGCTTCCCAGAACCGTCATCTACAGTCTGAACCCCAATGA
>JBNMJR010000278.1:0-2654 GCA_050873925.1 Acetatifactor sp. | reverse complement strand
GAGCAGGGCATCAATGTGTTTGAGAATGTTCCCCTGCCGGTGGCGGAATCCATGATCGATTATGTATTCCTGACCCATGCTCATGTGGATCATTCGGGACTTCTGCCGCTTCTGTATGCCAGAGGATTCAGAGGCCAGATCTATACCACGGATGCCACAGCGGATCTGTGCAGCATCATGCTGCGCGACTGTGCGCATATCCAGAGCGCCGAGGCGGAGTGGAGGAACCGTAAGGCCAAACGTTCTGCCAACAATGCGGTGGTGGAACCACTGTATACCATGGAGGATGCGGACGGCGTGATCCGCAGGCTGGTTCCCTGTCACTACAACACCATCATAGAAGTGTGTGATGGTGTGAAAATCCGGTTTACCGATATCGGACATCTGTTGGGTTCCGCCAGCATTGAAGTCTGGCTGACAGAGGACGGTAATACGAAGAAAATCGTATTTTCCGGCGATATCGGCAACAAACACCAGCCCCTGTTAAAGGATCCGACCCCTACAAAGGAAGCGGATTATGTGGTCATGGAGTCTACCTACGGCGACAGGCTGCACCCGAAGGAGAAGCTGGATTATGTGGCGGAACTGACGAAAGTATTGCAGGAGACGCTGGACAGAGGCGGTAATGTGGTGATCCCGTCCTTTGCCGTGGGACGTACCCAGGAGATCCTGTATTTCCTGCGGAAGATCAAGGTGGGACGTCTGGTCAAAGGGCATGAGAACTTCCCGGTGTATGTGGACAGTCCCATGGCTGTAGAGGCTACCGGTGTATTTCAGGAGAACCGTTTTGAATGTTTTGACGACGAGGCTATGGAATATGTGAGAGAGGGCATAAACCCCATTGCATTTTCGGGACTGAAGCTGTCCATCACCAGCGAGGAATCCAAGGCCATCAACTTTGATGATACTCCCAAGGTCATCATTTCCGCTTCCGGTATGTGTGATGCAGGACGTATCCGCCACCATCTGAAACATAATCTGTGGAGAGAGGAATGTACGATCCTGTTCGTGGGTTACCAGTCCGTGGGAACCCTGGGCAGAGCGTTGGTAGAGGGCATCGATGAGGTGAAGCTCTTCGGTGAGACAATACAGGTAAGAGCACAGATCCGGAAGCTTGCAGGATTAAGCGGCCATGCGGATAAGGAAGGACTGATCGACTGGATCCAGGCCTTTGAAGAAAAGCCCAAGAAGGTATTCGTGGTACATGGCGAAGACAGCGTCTGCACTGCGTTTACCGAATGCCTGAAGATCGAGTACGGACAGAGAGCTTACGCGCCTTACAGTGGCACGGAGTTCGACCTGATCAGCAATAAATTTACTTATGAGGCTGCACCGGTTGCCGTGAAGAAAAAGACGAAGCCCGCTACCGGAGTCTTCGAAAGACTCCTGGCGTCTGCAAGACGTTTGCTGGCTTTGGTTACCAAGAGCGAGGGCGTCATGACCAACAAGGATATGGCGAAGTTCGCCGACCAGATCAATTCTCTGTGCGACAAGTGGGAAATATGAGAGGCACAAACAACCCTGAGTAAGTAGGACGATAGTCCGGAATACGAAAGGGTGTACGATTTCGAGAGTGCAAAGCACGGAGAAATCGGTTATATATTAGAAGATGGAATAAGGAGACAACATGAGTTTAGCGGATCACATTTTTATCGATATGTGCAATGACATTTTAACCAACGGTACCAGCACGGAGGGCGAGAAAGTACGTCCCCACTGGCCGGACGGCACCCCTGCCTACACCATTAAAAAATTCGGTGTGGTGAACCGGTACGACCTGTCGAAGGAGTTCCCGATCCTTACCTTGCGCCGGACAGCGCTGAAATCAGCCACAGATGAAATGCTGTGGATCTGGCAGCGCAAGTCCAACAACATTCATGACCTAAACAGTCATGTCTGGGATGAGTGGGCGAATGCGGACGGATCCATCGGCAAGGCCTACGGCTATCAGATGCAGGTAAAGCATCAGTATAAGGAAGGTATGATGGATCAGGTGGATCGCGTGATCTACGATCTGAAAAACAATCCTTTCAGCCGCCGTATCATGACCAATATCTATGTCCATCAGGATCTCCATGAGATGAACCTGTACCCCTGTGCCTACAGCATGACTTTTAATGTGACCCAGAAAAAGGGAGAGGACAGGCTGACTCTGAATGCCATTCTGAACCAGCGCTCTCAGGACGTACTGGCGGCCAACAACTGGAATGTGGTACAGTATGCGGTGTTGGTACATATGCTGGCGCAAGTCTGCGATATGAACGTGGGAGAGTTGGTGCATGTCATTGCGGATGCCCATATTTATGACCGCCATGTGGATGCTATTAAGGAACTCATCAGCAGAGAACCCTTCCCTGCACCGAAGTTCTGGCTGAATCCGGAGATCAAAGACCTTTACAAGTTTACCCCGGACGACGTGAAGCTGGAGGGCTACCAGACCGGAGAACAGATCAGAGATATACCTATAGCCATCTAAGGAGGACAACATGAACTTAATCGTAGCAGTAGACAACAACTGGGCCATCGGTAGCAAAAACGAACTGTTGATCCGGATTCCCAATGACCATAAACATTTCCGGGAGGAGACCACCGGGAAAGTCGTTGTTCTGGGACGTAAGACACTGGAAACTTTTCCCCAGGGAATGCCTTTAAAG
>JBNMJR010000277.1:0-2668 GCA_050873925.1 Acetatifactor sp. | reverse complement strand
GCCCACAGGTGATCGCAGAACATGAATGCCATGGCGAGAACGTGCAGTGTCAGGACGCTGAGATCCGGCGGAAATACAAGGAAACGGGATGTTTTATTTTGCAAAATAAGATCTCCTTTCAAAGCTTGTTTCGGAAGGATATAGTTGCATTATATCCTGTTTATGCGCTATAGTAAAGATAACTGTGAATGCGTATAGCAAAGTGAAAGCATATGGAATCATAATGGCGGCTGGGGTCGGCACTTATAGCCCACATAGCCTGCCTAAGGAACTGATATCGACAGAAAACAAAAGACAGCACAGGAGGAAACACAATGCGTCGTAAAGATCGTGAAATTACAGATTTTTCGGAAATGACAGATGTCATGAAAAGATGTGACGTATGCAGACTGGCATTGAATGATGAGGAAGGCTATCCGTATCTTCTGCCGTTGAATTTCGGAATGGAAGAAAAGGACGGTAAAGTGACCCTCTATTTTCACGGGGCAAAAGAGGGAAAAAAGTATGACCTGATCCGCAAGGATGCAAAAGCAAGCTTTGAAATGGACTGCTCCCACAGGCTGGTGTTGTCGGAAAAAGAGGACGGCTGCCAGTGCACTATGGAATATGAGAGTATTATCGGCCGGGGAAATATAGAGATCCTGTCAGAGGCGGAGAAAAAGAAAGCACTGGATCTGCTGATGAAGCAGTATTATCCCGACAGAACGGAAGGTTTTGTCTTCCGCCCGGAAGTCATGGCCATGACAGAGGTCTTCTGCCTGAGGGTAGAACACATGACTGGGAAGAAGCGCTTTAAAAAGGCATAGTGGGTACAGAGAAGAGTTCTATAGATGATATAGATAAGAGAGGATGAGGGACAACAATGTATACAGACGGACAGATTTATATGGGACTGGCAGACGGCCAGCGGGTGAATATGCAGCTGAATATGAGCAACCGCCACGGTCTGATCGCCGGAGCCAGCGGCACCGGCAAGACCATTACCATGAAAGCTATGGCGGAGTCTTTTTCGGATGCGGGAGTTCCGGTATTTTTGTGTGATGTGAAGGGGGATGTCTCCGGCATTGCCACGGCCGGCGCGGCTTCGGAATCCATGGACAAGAGGATCGACAAATTCGGTATCCGCGACAGCTTTTCCTACAAGGCATATCCGGTCTGCTTCTGGGACATCTATCAGGAGGGCGGCCATCCGGTGAGGGCCACCATTTCCGATATGGGCCCGGAACTGTTAGCCCGGATCCTGGGATTGACTGCGGCGCAGGAGGGAGTACTGAATATTGTCTTCCGGATTGCGGATGACAAGGGACTTCTATTGATCGACCTGAAGGATCTGCGTATTTTATTGAATTATGTAGCGGAGCATAAAGATGAATACATAACCACTTACGGAACGATTTCCAAGCAGTCCGTGGGCGGTATCCTGCGGGCGCTACTACCTCTGGAGAATCAGGGCGGAGATCTCTTTTTCGGGGAGCCGGACCTGGATATCTATGACTGGATGCGCACGGATGTGTACGGTAAGGGCATTGTCAACGTGCTGAACTGTGTAAAACTGGTGCAGAATCCTACGTTATATGCCAGCTTCCTGTTATGGATGATGTCGGAACTGTTCCAGAAGCTTCCGGAGGCGGGAGATCTGGAGAAGCCGAAGCTGGTATTTTTCTTCGATGAGGCACATCTGTTATTTGCCGATGCCCCGAAGGTTCTGGTACAGAAGATCGAGCAGGTGGTGAAGCTGATCCGCTCCAAGGGCGTGGGTATTTATTTTGTGACCCAGAGCCCCAGCGATATTCCGGATTCCGTGCTGGCACAGCTAAGCAACCGGGTACAGCATGCCCTCCGCGCCTATACTCCTGCGGAGCAGAAAGCCGTCCGGGCAGCAGCACAGTCCCTGCGGGCAAATCCTGCTTTCAAGGCAGAGGAAGTCATTATGGAACTGGGTGTGGGCGAAGCACTGACTTCCTTCCTGGATGAGAACGGCGTGCCCGGCATCGCCCAGCGGACCTCCATCATCTGTCCCCAGAGTTTTATGGGACCGGTGGATGAGACGGAGCGCAGGAACCTGATGGCGAGAGACGGCATGGGACGCTACGATGAGGCGGTAGACAATATTTCCGCCTACGAAGTGCTGACAGACACCATAGAGCATGAGGCGAAAGCGGCGCAGCTGGCAGCCGAGCGGGCACAGTTGGAGAAAGACAAGGAAGCTCTGGCGAAACAGCAGGCAAAGCTGCAGGAATCCGCCGTGAAGCAGAAACAGAAAGAGTGGGAAGCCGCCCAGAAAAAGAAGGAAAAGGCAGCGGAACGCCGGCAGGCCCAGATCGAGCGCCAGCTCATCAACACCGGCGCCCAGGTCATCAAGAGAGGGATTCTGAGTACGTTGTTTGGAAAGTGATTATAGTAACTGGAGAGTTACGCGAGCAATGAGCCGCGCATAGGCATATGCCTCTCTGGGCGTTTTTTGTGGATTCCTCTAATAACTGTAAAAATTCGAAAAATGGTGGACTTTTGACACTAAGAATAAAAAAATTCCACCATCAGAATCGCAAATAAATTATATTAGAGGAAAAGGCATAAAAGTCTGTTTCAAGTGACTGCTTTTTCCTCTAAATTCGTCCTTTAGGAACTTATTCTCAGGAGAAGAGCCCCTTTCGGCTTTGGTGTAAAT
>JBNMJR010000276.1:0-2669 GCA_050873925.1 Acetatifactor sp. | reverse complement strand
TCATGGGCATCCTTCGGGAACTCCTCTGCCTTCAGATCCATCAGATACTGCAATATTTTCTGCATCAGCTCATCCTTACAGAAGCCATCAACCAGATACATGCATGCATCGGTGTCCCCCAGCCGTATCACCCGGTGAATGATGTCAAAATTGGTTTCCAGTCCCATCAGCTTCTCCAGATACTGCATATTCTCCCGGAGTTTTTCGGATATTTTGACAGGTTTTTGTTGTTGTGTCTGTGGCATAAAAAATCCCCCCTTGGGTCTATGATCTAAATTTCATCATGTCCCATTCGGGGGATTTTATTCTGCTATTTTGTTGTTTTACCTGTTACTTCGTGGTGCTTCCGAAGCCGCCGTTGCGGATTCCTTCCGCATCATCATCTTCTGTAATGCCATATTGCATGAAAATACCCTGTGCAAAGCCGGTTCCCGCGGGAACCTCCACCGTCTTGCCCTCATTGGAATCATTGGTGATCTTCATGAAAATATGTCCTTCATTGTCTGAAAAGAAATAATCACTGTCAATGATACCCACGGTATTATTCATCTGCAAACGGTATTTAAAGCCCAGTCCGCTTCTGGGATAGATCTGTAATACCCAGTCCTCCTGCATTTCCACGCGGATGCCGGTAGGAATCTTAATGGTCTCTCCCGGGGCCAGGGTAAAGGAAAACGGTGCGAAGAAATCATAGCCTGCGCTTCCTTTCGTGGCTCTCTTCGGAAGCTTTAGATTTTCATACATTTTCTTGATCTGTTCTTCCGTATACTGAGGATATTCCTCCTGCATGGCAGCCAGGAACTGTCCCGGACTTACAAAATGAAATTTTGCTATTCTGTGCATTGTCTGTTCTTTCCTTTTTTCTTCTTACATTACCGGCTGAAACAGCCGCTCCCTATGCGTAATCACCGCAGTGCAGCACCGGCACCTGTCTATGGTCACTGGCCAGGGTCTTCTTCACATCGATCACCCGCTGGTTCTTACTGCCTTTCCACAGGAGCTTTACATCCTTTTCCTCCACATGGAATTCACCGTCTACTACCACATCCACATACTGCATCACCGGCAGATCACAGATGTCTTCCCAGTTGTCGCCGGTGTACATCCAGATCGTTTTCGTTGGATATTTTTCCCGGATCTCGCCCATGAGGTCTCTGACATCCGCCCGGTTCACGGGATGCATCGGATCTCCGCCGGAAAAGGTAATACCGGAAATGTACGGCTTTTCCAACTGTTCGAAGATCTCCTGTTTTGCACTTTCGTCAAATAAGAGTCCTCCGTCGGGATCCCAGGTAATGGGATTCTGACACTCCTTGCAGCAATGGTTGCAGCCTGCTACCCACAGTACGACCCGCAGACCATCGCCGTTCAGCATATCGTCCTTGGTTATATTATGATATCTCATTTATCTGTCCATCCTGTCTTTACATACTTTTCCGCTCTGCGATCTCCGCCATCTTGGCATCGTTCAGTCTTGTATCTCCGTGTACTCTGGAGTAAGACAGATAGCCGTTCATTCGGTCGATCTTGGTCAGATTCCGGCTGCCGCAGACAGGACATACGTCCATTTCCAGTTCCTGATGGCCACAGTCGTCACAGTAGGCCAGAGACAGATTGACGCCCTCATAGAAGCCCATATCCATAGCTCTGTGGATCAGTGTCTTAATGGCCTCGGTATTGTAATCGATGGGATATTTTACATACTGGATCTTACCGCCGTTGCTCAGATCCCAGAAACGGTTCTCCAGATCCTGTTTCTGGATCGGTGTAATGTCCTCGGTCACGTGACAATGGAAACTGTTGCTGACATATTCTCTGTCGGATACGCCCTCGATAATACCGTATTTTTCACGGAACTGCTTGACCTGCAGACCGCACAGATTCTCCGCGGGAGTTCCGTAAATGGCATACAGATTGCCGTCCTCTTCCTTGTACTCGGAGATTTTCTGATTGATGTGCTCCAGCACTTCTACCGCAAAAGCTCCGTCTTCCACCAGGGATTTACCGTTGTACAGTTCCTGCAGTTCATTTAATGCCGTAATACCGAAGCTGGCCGTTGCGGACTTCAGTAACGGCTTGATCTTGTCTGTCAGCTTCAGATGTCCGCCCAAAAAGCCGCCTTCGCAATATGCCAGCGGATTCGTGGACGCACGCATTTCTCCCAGATAAGCATAGGTCCGGATATGCAGCTGACGGATCAGTTCCAGATAATAATCCAGTACTTCATAAAAGTCTCTGCTTTCTTTTCTTGCCTTGGCCAGAATCATGGGCAGATGCAGAGATACTGCACCGATGTTGAATCGTCCCACAAATACCGGCTGGTCCTTGTCATCTGCGGGATGCATGCCGCCTCTCTCATACCAGGGGGACAGAAATGCTCTGCATCCCATGGGCGATACGATCTTGCCATACTGCTTGTACATGCTTGCCACATAACCCTTGCCGGTGAGGCTCAGCCAGTCGGGATACATGGTCTTGGCCGAACATTCCACACCTGCCTCGAACACATCCTCCAGAGGTTTCCCGGGACCGTGCAGATTCTCATCGTATAAAAATACGATCTTCGGGAACAGCACGGGCTTCTTGTGATCCTTTTTGCCCTGTCCCTTTCTGCGGACATCCAGCATGGTAATGGTAGCCATCTTTGCAAATTTACCGGTGCCGGTTCC
>JBNMJR010000275.1:0-2779 GCA_050873925.1 Acetatifactor sp. | reverse complement strand
GGGATGCCCTGGCACAGAAAGATACCCTGAGCGGAGAATACGAAGAGATCAGCCGGATCTTTCTGGAAGAGGGAGCTGATTTTTTCGTCTTTGAGACATTTTCGGAGATGGAAGAGATCCTGCCTGCCATCAGAAGGATCGGGGAGCAGGCCTTTATCACAGTACAGTTTTCCGTGAACCAGTTCGGCTACAGCAATGCAGGCTTAAGCGCCAGAAAGCTGTTACAGAGAGCGGGAGAGATAACAGAGATCGATGCGGTGGGATTCAACTGCGGCGTAGGCCCGTCCCATATGCACCGGATCCTTAAACAGCTGGAAAAACCGGCAGGAAAACTTCTTACAGCCCTTCCTAATGCAGGTTATCCCCAGATGGTCACCGGACGCATGATCTTCACCGGGGATAACAGAGACTATTTTGTGGACAGAATGCAGCAGATGACTGCTCTTGGTGTGGATATGGCAGGCGGCTGCTGCGGTACGACACCGGAATACATCGCGGAGCTTGCGGAGAAGCTGGATCTGACCCAGTACCCGCAGGCAAAAAAGGACACAGAACCGGAGAGACAGCAGGCACCGAAGGAAGATCGTTCTTTTTATCATACCAAAGAGACGGAGGGCCGGAACAGAAAGCTGATCGCCGTGGAACTGGCCCCTCCCATGGGCATTGATGATGAAAAACTGATGGATGCGGCACATTTGTTACAGAAAAGCGGTGTGGATGTGCTGACTTTCCCGGATTCTCCTTCGGGACGTACCAGAGCGGATTCCATTCTCATGGCGGAGAAGGTGGCAAGAGAGACCGGTATGTGCGTCATGCCTCATATCTGTTGCCGTGATAAAAATGCCATTGCCATGCGTTCCCAGCTGCTGGGCGCCTATATCAACGGTATTCAGAATTTCCTGGTGATCACGGGAGACCCCATTCCTTCTATGGTGCGTACTACGGTGAAGAGTGTGTTCAACTTTGATTCTGTGGGACTGATGCAGATCCTGGCGGATATGAACGAAGAACAGTTCACGCAGGCCCCGGCCAGCTACGGCGGAGCCATCAATCAGGGCAGACGTAATCTCGAGGTGGAGATCGGCAGAGTGAAGAAGAAAATGGCGGCGGGAGCCACCTTTTTCCTGACCCAGCCAATTTCCACACAGGAGAGTGCGGACAGAGTGCGCCGGATTAAGGAGGAGACCGGAGCAAGGATCCTCTGCGGGATCATGCCTTTTGTAAGCCTCAAAAATGCCACCTTTATGAAAAACGAGATGGCGGGCATTGATGTGACGGACGAAGTGCTGGCAAGATACCGGGCGGACATGACCAGAGAAGAAGGAGAGCAGGCCGGTGTGCAACTGGCAAAGGAAGTGATCGCCATGACGGAGGATTTTGCGGACGGTTATTATTTTTCTTTCCCTTTCAACCGGGTGACCATGCTGGAAAAGATACTGAATTAATGGGATTTTTTGAAAAAACAGTTAACAAACCTTGGAAAAAACCGAAATAAGTAGTATACTGTAACTGGTATAAAAGGACTAATGGCTGAAAAGCCGATTCAAAACAGTTGACACGGAGGTGACTGTGATGAGTATTAATATTCAGGCAAAGACAAATTATTCATTTCTGTTTTCCGGTTTGAGTTCGTCAGCATCCAATGCGGCAAGCGGCAACTGGTTATCAGATTATGCAAGCATTAAGAACGGCAGCTATGCCAAGCTGATGAAAGCTTATTACGGCAAGGATAACAATGCATCCAAGACCGCAGCTTCCAACATAACGAAGAAAGACACTACGACAGATACCGCGAAGAAAGCGTTGGCTAAGGTAGAGACCACCACCGATGCACTGAAGGAATCCGCAGATGCACTGTTGGCTACCGGTAAAAAGGATCTGTTCGCACAGAAGGATATCACCACCAGGGATGAGAATGGTGTGGAGAGTACGACCAAGGGTTATGATACCGATGCTATCTACAATGCAGTGAACAGCTTTGTAAAAAATTACAACAGCGTGATGTCAGCAGTGGATGATGTGAGTGATACCACCGTAAATAACCGCACGGAATCCATGGGCAATACGACCATTGCCAACAGCAAGCAGCTGGCGAAGATCGGTATTACCATGAAGAATGACGGCACATTGTCTCTGGACAAGGACACTTTCATGAAAGCAGATATGAATACCGTAAAGAGTCTGTTCCAGGGGAACGGTTCCTATGGCTACCGGGTATCTGCACAGAGTTCCATGATCAATTTCGCAGCAGATCATGCTTCCACCAGAAGCAGCCTGTACACCGGAACGGCAGGATATACCGGAACCTATAATGCGGGTAATCTGTTTAGCTCCTACATGTAAAATAATTGCGGAAATAGAAGAAATGGAAAAATGCGGCTGCCGGTCAGCCGCATTTTTGCAGACAGCTCCGGAAAGCGCAGAAGGACGGTGGTTTCTGGAGGGCGAAGAATATAGAAATCGTAATTATTTTGCATACAGTTCAAAAAATTCGAAAAATAGTGTTGACATTTGGAGCCGGTTGTTGTAATATACACTTGTTCGCAGAAATGGCGGAATTGGCAGACGCGCACGGTTCAGGTCCGTGTGGTAGTGATACCATGAGGGTTCAAGTCCCTCTTTCTGCATCACTTTTTCAAGTGACTTAAAGTAATTTGAAAAAAAGTGTTGACATTTTTAATTAAATACTGTAAGATATATCTTGTTCGCAGAAATGGCGGAATTGGCAGACGCGCACGGTTCAGGTCCGTGTGGTAGTGATACCATGAGGGTTCAAGTC
>JBNMJR010000274.1:0-2782 GCA_050873925.1 Acetatifactor sp. | reverse complement strand
TCATAGGCAGCTTGTTTCTGAATATCGCAAAGCATTTGTTCAAAGGCTTCAATTCGTTCCATACCTATCCTCCACAAATTCCGATTTGCTTATCTCTCCCGGTGTTCTCCCAACATCAGACTTCCCAGCAACAGGATCGGGAAAATGATTCCTGCGAAGATTCCCAGTCTGAGATTGTCTCCCAGTCCGCTGGAGACGAAACCTACCAGGGTCGGACCGCCGGAGCAGCCCAAATCTCCTGCCAGCGCCAGCATAGCGAACAGTAACGTTCCGCCGCGTCTGAGCGCCGCCGCTGCCTTACTGAACGTTCCCGGCCACATAATACCCACGGAGAATCCGCACAGTCCGCAGCCTAACAGTTCCACCATGGGAACCGGGATAAAGGAGATGCACAGATAGGAAGCGATACATAGTACGCAGCTGAATTTCATAAAGCGGTCAAGATTCCACTTTTCCCCATACTTTCCGTAGAGCAGACGGGATATTCCCATCAGGATCGAGAACAGCATGGGTCCCACCAGATCTCCCACGCTCTTGGTGATCCCCAGTCCTTTTTCCGCAAAAGTGGAGGCCCACTGGCTCACCGACTGCTCAGCGGCTCCGGAGCAGACCATCATTAACATCAGGATCCAGAACATTTTCTCCCGGAACAGTTCTCCCATATTCATGCCCTTTTCTCCCTCTTCCTGCAGGCTGTAGATCGGCACTTTGGTAAAAAGAAGCATATTGGCAATCGGGAGAATGGTCCATAACAGTGTCAGTACTTTCCAATGAGCAATTCCGACAATGCTGAAAAATACGGTAGAAAGTAACACGACGCCGGTGCATCCCCAGCAATAAAAGGAATGCAGCAGGCTCATTGCCGACTCTTTGTTGTCCGTGGGACAGGCTTCAATAATGGGACTGATCAACACCTCGATCAGTCCTCCGCCGATGGCATACACGAACACGGCGATCAGGATTCCCACGAAAGGATCCGGCAGTATCTCCGGCAGAATGGTCAACAGTGCCAGTCCCGCTGCGGCACAGATATGCGCAATAATAACCGATGCGCGATAACCTATTTTATCAATAAATCCTGCCGACAGCATATCGATCAAAAGCTGTACCACGAAATTCACCGTAATCAATAGTGTGATCTGCGCCAGCGGAATGTTATATGTTTCCTGAAACGTAACAAATAACAGGGGTACAAAGCTGTTCACAATAGCCTGTACAATATATCCCACAAAACAGGCATACATGGTTTTCTTATAGTCGAATTTCATAGATTTTCACCTTTTTGTTTTTTTACTTTTCTTATATCATTTTTCCATTAACTTTTCAATTTCAAAATTATCGAATATTGTGGATTTCTTGACTTTCCATTTGGGGACAGATATGATGAATATATTGATGTGTCTATTCCTATGGGAGAATTGGTTTATGAAGAAAAAAGTATTTAACATCATCCAGATCGGTGACAAGAGCAATCGCCTGAGCCGACTTTTCGATATTTTTATTGCAATCGTTATCTGTGCCAATATTCTGGTGACTTTTTTACAGACTTTTGATGAGCTTTCCCCTCTGTTTCCCGCATTTCACGTAATAGAAGTTATCACCATTCTGATCTTCTGTGTGGAATACGGTCTGCGGATCTGGACGGCGGATTATCTATACCCGGATAAAAGCGAATTCCGCTCCCGGCTGCGATTCCTGATCTCCTTCGACGGCATTATCGACCTGCTGACGATCCTGCCCTTTTTCTTCCTGTCGGGCATGGTCATCTTCCGGATGCTGCGGGTAGCGAGGATCTTCCATCTGTTCCGCCTGAATGCCCGGTATGATTCCTTCAATGTCATCACTACCGTATTGTATGAAAAACGCAACCAGATCATTTCCTCCGTGTTCATCGTACTGATCCTGATGCTGGCCAGCAGTTTGTGCATGTACAGTGTGGAGCATGATTCCCAGCCGGAAGTATTCCGCAATGCTTTCAGCGGCATCTGGTGGAGCATGTCTACACTGCTCACTGTGGGCTATGGGGATATCTATCCCATCACTACCCTGGGACGAATCATGGCCATCTGCATCGCCTATCTCGGTGTCGGCGCCGTGGCTATCCCCACCGGTATCATCAGCGCCGGTTTCGTGGAGCAGTACCAGCGCAAAAGCAGTCTCTCCAATATCCGGGAAGCCGACATCCATGAGATTGCCGAGATCTTCGTGGACAAGCGCTACGCCGGAAAATCCGTAGAAGAAATGGAAGAGGCAGAACAGGTTACGATCTTCCTCATCCTGCGGGAGGATCTGTCCATTCTGCCTCAAAAAGATACGATGTTGAAGTTAAATGACATTACTGTCATTCGTGGGGAGAATCCTCAATAACAAGAAAGACTGCCTCTTTTCCGTGGCAGTCTTTTGTGATTGTAATATTTATTTGGATTGCGCGGTCTCCTCCACCTCCACCAGATCATCCAGCGTATAGTTAAATCCGGTCACCACATTGGTAGTCACGGCATATACCGTCATTTCGGAGGGAAATGCGATGTAGTACTGGCTGGTCATGGAGTTCAGGTTGCCGACATTGATGATCACACTACGGTCCGCGGTTTCGTACTGAATGGTACGCTCCGGATTTGTCAGTCCATACTGTGACATGTCTGTCACATTCTCAATGACCTGATTTACTTTTAACGGTGCCACCTTCAGGATCATGGCCTTGATCCGCTCCTGCTTCAGATTCAGGGAATGGTCGTCTGCGTAATACCAGGTATCATCCTCTTTTTCAAAGGAGTAGGTC
>JBNMJR010000273.1:0-2804 GCA_050873925.1 Acetatifactor sp. | reverse complement strand
TACCACACCCGGAGGACAGGGAGGACAGGCTACGAGACCCGTACAGCCCGTACCCGGTATCCACAAGCCCGCAGATATCAGAAGCTCCGTAGAAGAGAAGTCTCTGAAGATTCCTGATTTTCTGCAGAGAAAATAATACTTAATGCCATTGCTGCAACGAACAGCACATAATAAAAAGAAAGCCACGACACAGAGAACTGTGTTGTGGCTTGTTTTGCGTATAGCATTTTATGAAACAGATCAGCCTGCCATTGCCTTTTTTCTGCGGAAGGAAAGGATCTTTTCACCCAGTACAAAGAAGGCTCCGATGGCACAGGGTAAAAGCATGGTGTCAGCTCGATAGAGTACCACGGCAGACAAGGCTTTGGCTTCCGGCAGAAGACGGCGGAACAACAGGACGAAGACTGCTTCCACGGAGCCGATGCCGGCAGGAGTGGGAATTACTCCGGCCAGAGACTGACTTAAGGCTGTCAGGGAAAAACATTGCAGAGCCGTGAAGGGAAGGTCTCCTGTGGAGGAAGAACCGCCGAAGACGAACCAGGGGAGGATATACCAGCTGGTGAATTTCAGAAGATTACACAGGAACAGACGAAGGAGCAACAAGGGATCTTTTAACAGAGAAAGACTCTCTGACTGCAGCAGTGCCAGCTTATGTCCGGCGCCGGTGAGTTTTTCGCCCCAGAGGGGGTGCTTTTGTTCCAGACGGTGGGCCAGCAGATTACATGCGGTCTGCATCCAGGGAATAGTGGCTACCGCCAGAAGAACCCCGGCGATCACACAGACACCCAGAAATCCCAGAAGGATATAAGCCTGATAATCCGCAAAAGAGGCGTGGATAAAATCATAGGTCAGTAAAAACAGCAGCAGGCTGTAGACTGCCATGGAGACCTTGTGAACAATATATTGAAAAAAGTACATACCGGTGGCATTGGGGACCGGGATGCCGGCTTTATTCAGGTAGTAGATGGCTGCAATGCCGGAACCGCTTCCCAGAGTGGCCGTTTTGAAAAAGGAAGCATAAAACGCATTGCAGAAACCATTCCAATAAGTATATTCCGGGTGCGTTTTGCGGACGATCATCCAGGTGATGCATCCTTCACAGACGTGATAGAGGATCACTGTCAGAAACAGCAGAAGGATCACCCGGGAGGAGACATGGGCGAGCTCCGTGAGCATGTCTCCCATAGAGTCCCGAAAGCTGTAATACAGGATGCCGAGTAACAGGCAGACAAACAAGAGTTTTCCGAGGAATTTCCATATTTTTTTATTACCAGGTTGCATCTGCAGTACCTCCTTTTACATTCCGGAATCTATCCTAATTGTCCCTCTTTTGCACCGGAAGGGAAAGAAACAGATTGGGAAAAACGTAGCTTTTTTGCCGCACAAGTTTATTTTTTTTTTAGAATAAGGTAAGAGAATATCCATTGATTGTCTGATGAAAAATGGCTATGATTGGTTTATTACAACAGATTCGGACAATAATACAGGAATGAGAAAGGGAAAACGTATGCAGGAAGTAAAACAACCCAACAAGAAACCGTTCATATTTTATTATATGATCGCACTGATCGCGATCATCCTGATCAACAGCCTGCTGGTACCGCAGATCGCACAGCGGGCGGTAAAGGAAGTGGATTACAATACCTTTATGCAGATGACCTACGACAAGAAGATCGATGAGGTACAGATCCAGGACAACCAGATCGTATTCACGGCCAAGGATGACAAGACCATCTACAAGACCGGCCTGATGGATGATCCGGACAGAACCCAGAGACTGTATGACAGCGGGGCAAAATTCTCCAGTGAGATCGTGGAAGAGGCATCCCCTCTTTTAAGCTTTCTGATCAGCTGGCTGCTTCCTCTGGTCATTATCATTGGCTTCGGACAGCTGATGTATCGCCAGATGGCGAAAAAGGCCGGCGGAGATTCCATGATGTTCGGTATGGGAGGCATGGGCAAGAGCAATGCGAAAGTCTATGTGAAGTCTTCCAACGGCATCAAATTCACCGATGTGGCCGGTGAAGATGAAGCGAAAGAAAACCTGACAGAAATCGTGGAATATCTGCATGATCCCGACAAATACAAGGAGATCGGCGCTTCCATGCCGAAGGGTATCCTGTTAGTGGGCCCTCCCGGAACCGGTAAAACGATGTTGGCCAAGGCAGTAGCCGGAGAAGCCAATGTTCCTTTCTTCTCCATGTCCGGTTCGGAATTTGTGGAAATGTTCGTAGGTATGGGAGCATCCAAAGTCAGAGACCTGTTCAAGCAGGCCAAGGAAAAGGCTCCCTGTATCGTATTTATCGATGAGATCGATGCCATTGGCAAAAAGCGTGACGGACAGATCGGTGGCAACGATGAAAGAGAGCAGACACTGAACCAGCTGTTGACCGAGATGGATGGTTTTGAAGGTAATAACGGCGTCATCATTCTGGCGGCTACCAACCGTCCGGAGAGTCTGGATCCCGCACTCTTGCGTCCCGGTCGTTTTGACAGACGTGTTCCGGTAGAACTTCCCGATCTGAAGGGCAGAGAAGAGATCTTGAAGGTACATGCCCGCAAGATCAAGGTGGCGGACAATGTGGACTTTAACAAGATCGCCCGTATGGCATCCGGCGCCTCCGGTGCAGAGCTGGCCAATATCGTCAACGAGGCAGCGCTCCGGGCCGTCAGGGACGGACGGAAATTCGCTACGCAGGCGGATCTGGAAGAGAGTATCGAAGTGGTTATTGCAGGTTACCAGAAAAAGAATGCCATCCTTACGGACAAGGAGAAGCGGATCGTGTCTTACCATGAGATCGGTC
>JBNMJR010000272.1:0-2832 GCA_050873925.1 Acetatifactor sp. | reverse complement strand
CCCAGTTTTTCAAAATTACGGGTGTATGACTGTTCCTCGATCACGTGAAAATTGTGGTTCAGAAGGTCAGCCAGTGTCTCCGCCGTATAGAGAAATTCTGTAGAACGCCCGTCCCTTACGAAATTTAAAATACAGGCAGGGTTCTTGTTCATGTCAAAACGATTGATTTTGTCCGAGATCCGGTAGTCCCGGTAAAAACTGCCGTCCTCCTGGAACAGAACATCTCCCACTTTGTAAGATTCCGCCTGATAATCCCCTCTGTCATTATGGCACTTGGCGATCAGGATAATATCCGTATCTCCGTCATTGTCCACATCCTGAAAAGATACCGAAGCCAGTTTTTCCACCGGCTGCCGCATTTCTCCGGGATAACAGTAATTTGCTTCCAGCTGGTCCGTCTTGTACAGGATCTGCCCGGCAGAATCCGCGATAAATACCGCAAGCCGATGGTATCTCGTATCCAGTGCCGCATAGAACCAGACTTCATTGCCGGGCTCTTCTACTGTATCCGCGGCTTCTTCCGGGAGTTTTTGCAACGGCATCGCAAAGATCTGATCCTCCAGCAGACGAAATCCCAGGTTCTCCACATCTTCGATTTTTTGTATCTTGTCGAAGCGGTCCCGGTATCGTTCATACTCCTCCGCCACCATTCTTCCGTCTTCCCCCGCTGCATTCACGGGAAAAGAAAAGGTGGGAAGCTGCACAGATAAAACCACAAAAAGTACAATACACACTATGCTAAGCATGGTTCTTCTCTTCCTGTGTTCCGGCATCTTTCCACCTCCTTTGTATCGTTATTTGATTTGTCAGCTGATTCTTTATTTCTTACAGATCGTCAATGATAATGTGTCTGGGCTGACCGGTGATCATGATCGGGGTCAGCTCCGCCTGGATCAGAGGCTCAATATAATTTCTCATATCCTCTGTCACATAATCGCCTGCTTCCGTGATCCAGGAACGGGGCACCTTTTTCTCCAGATTGGCTACCTTATGCACGTCGTAAAGATCTGTGGTACAGATATAGGGATCCTGGGAGACTCTCTTTAAGATCACCATCTGGCCGGTCTTACCTTCGAAAGCAGCCTTTACCGCAGTTCCGCCCACCTGATAAGCCTCGGTGATATCCACACGGGAGGTCAGATGTCCGGCGCAGCGCTGTAAGGTCGACAGTTCAATGGCTCTGGACTTGCAGCCCAGCTTCTCAATGATCAGGTCAGACAAATATTTGCCCGTACCGGATAACTGCACATGACCGAAAGAATCTGTCTTGTCGGAAGGTGCGGACAGTTCGCAGACATATTTGCCGTCTGCTGTCTTAATGCCCTCAGACACTGCAATGACAATGGACTGTTTCTCACTGACCAGTTTCTTTACCTTTTTCAGGAAATCATCCACATCAAAGGGAACTTCCGGCAGGTAGATCAGATCCGGGCCTTCACAGTCTTCACTCCTGGCAAGCACGGCTGCTCCGGTGAGCCATCCGGCATTTCTTCCCATGATCTCGATGACCGTCACGCTCTGCATCTCATAGATCAGACCATCACGTACCAGTTCCTTGGTAACGGTAGCAATATATTTTGCCGCACTTCCGTAACCGGGTGTATGATCCGTACCCTCTAAATCGTTATCAATGGTCTTGGGTACGCCGATAAAACGGATCGGACTGTTAATGGTCTCTGCATAATCGGAAAGCTTTTTGATGGTATCCATGGAGTCATTGCCGCCGATGTAGAAAAATGCCATGATCTCCAGTTCTTCCAAAATTCCGAATATTTTCTCGTAAATGGCTTTATCTTCACTGATCTCCGGCAGCTTATAGCGGCAGGATCCCAGGAAGGATGCCGGTGTTCTCTTCAAAAGTTCCACGTCCATATCGTTGCGGATCTTTTCCCCCAGATCCACGATCTTTTTCTCCAACAGTCCCTGAATGCCGTAGCGCATACCGTATATGGTATCCGCTCCCATATCCTTTGCTGTCTTATAGACACCCGCCAGGCTGGCATTGATCACCGCTGTGGGGCCTCCGGACTGTCCTACGATCACATTTTTTTTCATAATTTTTCTCCCTCTGTTGATTCGTTACCACAATAAAACACCCACCAATCGGATCCTCCGGTTGATGGGTGTTCTCATTCTTAAGGTTCCGTCGAACCTATTTTACCAAACTTACAGTCTCTCTGGCAATAGCAAGTTCCTCATTCGTAGGAATTACCATAACAGTGGTCTTGCTGTCGGGAGTGGAAATAGCGATCTCCTCGCCACGCTTGTGGTTAGCATCCTCATCAATGGTTACGCCCAAATATCCCAGATGCTCGCATACCAGGGAACGAACTAAAGGTGCGTTCTCGCCGATACCTGCGGTAAAGCAGATCACATCCACACCGTTCATGGCTGCTACATAAGAGCCGATGTATTTTGCTACGCGGTAGCAGTAAGTGTTCATGGTACGGATGCAGTGTGCATCGCCGTTGTTGTAACCTGCTTCCAGATCACGGAAATCGGAAGACAGATTGTTGGACAGACCGTATACACCGGACTTCTTGTTCAGAACGGTCATGATCTCGTCGATGTTCTTACCCTCTTTGTGAGCGATGAACTCCATGATGGCGGGATCGATATCACCGGAACGGGTTCCCATGATCAGGCCTTCCAGAGGAGTCAGACCCATGGAGGTATCTACACACTTGCCGTTCTTGACAGCGGATACGCTGGCACCGTTGCCTAAGTGGCATACGATAATCTTCAGATCTTCGTACTTTTTGCCCAGAACTTCAGCAGCCTTCTTGGATACATAAGAATGGCTGGTTCCGTGGAAACCGTAACGTCTGATCT
>JBNMJR010000271.1:0-2847 GCA_050873925.1 Acetatifactor sp. | reverse complement strand
GGATCATGATGATCACGCTGATCACGATGGCTTTCTTCGTAAGCTTGCCTCCCAGCATCTCATACCCTTTCAGGACGCACACTGCCATGATCATACCGGACAATGCTGCCACATATCCCAACTGACTGAGTACCAGAATGCTTAATGCTCCCAGTAAAGAGCCTAACAGTGCTCCTACAATGCCACCGACGATATTTTCCTTCTTCTGTGCGGTCTGCTGAGCCTTCAGAGCCGCATCACTGCGCATTTTTGTCTCGCAGTCGGGACACATGTGATAATATTCACCGCCCATCTTCTGTGCACCGGTCTCTACAGACTGTCCGCACAGATCACAGCAGGGTGTATAACTGTTGGCACGTAAAAACGCTGTTGTCGCTGCAAGGCATTCATTCATGGCATCCTTCAGGTTCTTTGCAGTAGCCTGCACCGTAACCCGGATGTCCATATTTTTCTGTCCCAGATAGCCGATACTCTTGCTGCTCTTCTGGAATTCCTTAACAGCCTTTTTATCCAATACGGAACCATCCGCACTCTTCGCAGCAGTATGCAGTACCAGGGCAAAGGGCTGTCTGTCATCCGTGTGATATGCAATAAAATCAAAACCGTCCCGCATGCCGTGAAACACATCGTTTGCCTCATCATAGTGCAGTCCGGTTGCCGCCGCTGCCTCCCGGTACGTTTCAATAATCTTTTTCTTATTCATACTTATCTCTCCCCGTCTTTTGTAGTTATGAACCATACTTTTTCTATTCTACACTTTACCACGCTACCTTGCAACCCTGTCCGACATTTTTAAGCGTTTTTAAGTATTTTTCATAAAAAAACTGCAGGTCATAACACCTGCAGTTTTGAATGTTTTTCTATTGTTTATATTACAGTCTCATCGGGAATCCTCTGAAATCCAATGCATTAGCACTTGATCTCAAGATATCCCAACAGCTTGCTCATGTCGTACTCTTCCAGAACACCGAGATTGGAATCGTAGAATTTTCCGTCAAAGTGTACCAGATAGTGACAGAAACGTCCCATCTTCTCCATCATGATGCAGCATTTCGGCAGTACAGCGGGTCTTCCCTCGGTGTACACAATGATGTCGGTGTGATCAATACCGTAGTAATTCAGTGCGGAGATCACACGGCCCATGGTAGCCTGCCACTCTCTGCAGTCCATAACGCTGATAACTTCTGCAATGGTAACACCTGCTAACATTGCCACACATGCCTGACCGCACAGACCGTCTTCCGGCTGGATAATTACGTTCATGCTGTCGATCTTACGGATGGGGTTCTCGAAGCTGTAAGGGCTGTTCTGGTCCATGCGGATCAGGGAACCGTTGACATGCAGCAGAATCTTGTGTGCTACGCCAAGTTCTACCTTTACGGCATTCTCATCGGTGATAACGATCTCGTAATTGCCCTTTTCCTTGGGATGAAGCTCGCACTCGATGATATTGTTGTCCAGGACAACATCTCCTTTGATGACTTCTCTCTGCTTACATACTTCCCATACATTGAAAGGGATCTGGATGGTGTATCCGGCATCCTTTTTTTCTACTTTAGATTCAAAAAAATATCTCATGATTCATTCCTCCGTTGCTTTTGCTGTTCCCGGTTATTCTCTTAAGAAAGATATTTACGAAAGCGGTTACATTTGCTATTTATCATGATTCTAGCAAAAATTTCCGTCCTTGCAAAGAGCTTGTAGGAAAGTACTTAAAAAAAAACATCCTGTCAAATTTTTATCATAAATTTATATTTCTATAGTCCCAAAATTGCAGATGCCACCCGGAAGTATACCAACAATGACATGGCATCTACGATGGTGGTGATAAACGGGCTGGCCATGACCGCCGGGTCAAAGCCCAGACGTTTTGCCAGAATCGGCAGTAAGCAGCCGATGATCATGGCGATCACTACCGCAGCCACCAGCGTCAGGCATACAGAAGCTGCCACCAGCACTCCCACTCTGTCCAATAACAGTAATTTTACGAAATTCGCTGCGGATAATGTAACACCGCAGATCAGAGCCACCCGGATCTCCTTGAAAACGACTTTCGGTACATCCCGGTATTCGATCTCGTTCAGAGACAGTCCACGGATGACCGTGACACTGGCCTGGCTTCCGGCATTACCGCCGGTGTCCATTAACATGGGAATATAAGCCACCAGTACCGCGCAGACACTCAGGGCATCCTCAAAAGAGGAAATGATGGCACCGGTAAAGGTTGCGGATACCATTAAGAGCAGCAGCCAGGGAATACGCTTTTTAAAGGTTTCGAATACTCCTGTCTTCATATAGGGCTTATCGCTGGGCACGATAGCCGCCATCTTTTCCATATCCTCCGTGGTCTCTTCTTCGATGATATCCACGATATCGTCCACGGTGATAATACCTACCAGCCGGTTCTCGTTATCTACGACCGGCATGGCTGTAAAGTCATATTTTTTGAACTGTCGGGCAACTTCCTCCTGGTCCATCAGGGTATTGATGGCGATGACATTTTCATGCATGATGTCACCGATGATCTCGTCACCGTCCATGAGTAACAGATAACGCAGGGCCACGGTTCCCACCAGTCTTCTCTGGGCATCCAGAACATAACAGATATTGATGGTCTCACTGTCGAGACCTACCTTACGGATCCGCTCGATGGCCTGATTCACCGTCAGATTCTCCTTCAGGTCTACATACTCGACCGTCATGATACTTCCGGCGGAATCTTCCGGATAGCGCAGCAGATGGTTGATATCTCTGCGTACCTCGGGACTTGCGTTGGTCAGAAGCTTTTTGACAATGTTGGCAGGCATCTCCTCCAGCAGGTCGGCCGCATCGTCCGCCATCAGGTTG
>JBNMJR010000270.1:0-2857 GCA_050873925.1 Acetatifactor sp. | reverse complement strand
GGACGACGGTGTCTATACCACCGTTGCCACCCCCATCGCCGGTGCTTCCCGCCCCGGCACCGGAGACATCTTTGCCTCCATCCTCGCCGCCGATGCCGTCCGCGGCGAGACGCTGCTAACTTCCGTGCAGAAGGCTGCGAACTTCGTAGGCCTGTGCATTGCCGGAAGCGAAAAAGCCGGAACGCCTGTGCAGGAGGGCGTGGTGTTTGAGAAGTATCTGGCGGCGCTGTTATAAAAGGAATTGTGGTTGTTCTCAAATGAGAGCCCGTATAACGGATGCTTAGGCGGTGTACTACAATTCTTTTTTATGTTATACTTTTCTTTGATGAAAGGGGGCATTAAAATTGGGTGATTTGACACATACTGATTCTATGATGAATGAAATCAGAGAATTGTTATTAAATGCACGCCAGCGCGTGGCGGTACAGGTAAATACGGAATTGTTGTCTACCTATTGGAATGTAGGGAAGATTATCGTTGAGCATGAGCAGGAAAATAAAGACCGGGCAGACTACGGGAAGCAGACATTAAAAGAGCTTTCTAAAGGATTGACGAAAGAATTTGGAAAGGGGTTTTCTGTTTCCAATCTCCAATTTATGCGGCGCTTTTACCAGAGCTATCAAATTCAACAGACAGTGTCTGTTAAATTGTCTTGGTCTCATTATTGTGAGCTGTTGACGATTTCAGACCCGGACAAACGCAGTTTTTATGAAAAGGAAACCATCAACTCCGGGTGGTCGATACGAGAATTAAAGCGACAGATTTCCACTTCTCTCTACGAACGGTTATTGCTGTCAGAAGGAAAGACGAACAAGGAAACGGTGCTTGCCCTTGCGGAAAAAGGCATTGAAATGGCTGATCCAGGCGATATTATCAAAGACCCCTATGTATTTGAATTTTTAGGTTTACCGGAAAACAAGCCCATGCTGGAAAGCGACCTTGAAAAAGCACTCGTCGCACAGATTGAAAATTTCCTGTTGGAATTAGGGCGCGGTTTCATGTTCGTTGGGACACAGCAGCGCATTACCCTGAACAATACCCACTACTATGTGGATATAGTTTTCTATAATAAAATTCTCCGGGCGTATGTGCTGATTGAATTGAAGACCACCAAGCTCACGCCGGAAGCCGCCGGGCAGCTTAATATGTATCTGAATTACTACGCCGCAGAAGTAAATGATGAACATGATAATCCACCCATCGGTATTATCCTTTGTACGGACAAAGACAGTATCGCTGCTGAATATGCTCTCGGCGGTCTGTCCAACAATATCTTTGCTTCACGCTATGTTTCTTATATCCCAAATAAGGAGCAACTCATCGCACAGGTGGAGGCTGTTTTGAAGGAATGGCACAAACCGGAAAAAGAATAACAGAAAAAAATCACCTTAGGCGTATCTCTGATTTATCAAAGAAATGGCTGAGGTGATTTTCCATTTCTATATTTTATTTAAATTCCACAATAACACTTCCCATAGCGCATTCCAACTGCATATCTTTGGCGGCCTGGTTGTCGATCTGTTTCTCATTGGCCATGCCGTTGTAGCTGTCATCGCCGACTTTCATTTCTCCCATGCCGCAGCTCAGATCATAGTTGAAATCTGTCTGTGCTCCGGCCAGTGTAGCCTTAAGTTCTCCCATGGAACACTCTCCGGTGAGACTCCCGGTCACATCTCCGGTCAGACGGACGGACCCCATTCCTACGGACACCTCTGTCACGCGGCTGTTAAATTCCTCTACTGTCATCTGACCTGCACCGCAGTCTAATGTTGTCTGATCCGCATTCAGTTTTGAAAATGTCATCTTTCCGGCACCCACATTGGCTTCCAGATTGTTCGTCTGCAATTCTTCCACGTTCATGCTTCCCGCTCCCAGATCCAGCGAGGTATTCTCAAAAGAATATCCTGCCGGTACATACAGACTGATAGAGCCGTTCAGATTGCCCTCATTGTTGCTGTTTGCTTTTGAGGTTCCCCGGATCAACAACGTACCAGCTTCCACATATCCCTGGAATTTCCGCATTCCGTCAGCTTCTACCCGGAAGCAGTTGTCTTCGGACACCTGGATTTTCATGACGCAGCCACCGGCCTGCACCTGCAGATCCGTGACGCCCTGACTGTCATCCCCCAGAGCATAGAGTTCTATCGTTCCCGTTTTTACCTCATGATCCGGACTATAGTCCATATTATCCTCCAGATCATAATGCACATCGCCCATATTTTCCTGGATCTGTTCTGCCACGCCGTGGCTCCAGTCATCCACGCTGTCCCGGGAAATATTGCCACCGCTGATCGCCGACAGGATCTCTCCAAAAGAAAAACGAGAGGAACCGTGTCCAATACTTCCTATTGCTCCCATGAGAATCCCCACTACTATAAAAATCAACGCTGTGATACCACAGACCTTCATAAACTTTTTCATGCTTTTGCTTTACCTCTTTTCTGGAATAATCCCCCGATTCCATGACAAATTGCCGGGGTGGCAATTCCTGCCATAGCTACGGTCAGCATCAGGAGCAGAAGTCCGACACCTCCGCAGACCAGCCCGGCGCCGATCAGTCCCATTCCCACAAAAGGATGGGTAAACAGACTGATGATCCCTGTAACCACCAGCGCGATCAGAACCAATATCAGGGCTGTCGCCGTTACCCCGAAACCGATGATCAGTCCAAACCATGTGGCGATCAGCCCTGCTGCCACACCGATGCCTGCGGTAGCTACTCCCAGGATCACCGGCGATGCCAGAATGCATAAAATTACGATCAGTACGATCATGCCGGTGGACATTCCTTCTTTTTTCCGGGAAGGCGCCGTCTCCGCGCCGGAATCTGCCGAATAAGTGATCATTGCCCGGTTGT
>JBNMJR010000269.1:0-2868 GCA_050873925.1 Acetatifactor sp. | reverse complement strand
TAGGTATCCTGGGTCAGAAACTGATAATCAAAAATATCCTCGATCTCTGTATTATCTATGGCCAGTACTTTATCTCCGGGAGTGATCTCCAGCTCCTCCGCGATACTTCCCGGTTTTACTGTTTTTACAATATGTTCTTTTTTCTTCATTTTCATTCACCGTTACTTTCTTTCTCCTATCCATTGTACAAGAAATTCCTTGACGTGTCACTAGCATAATGTTATAAATTAATTGTCGCTTTGACAAATTTCTACAAGATTACAAGAATAATTACTATCTCGTCCAGGAGGGACATCATGCCTAATTTACACGAACTGGAAAATGCCATGCCCGTGGCTCCTTTGAAGATCATTGCTCTGCCTTCCGCAGAAAAAATGGGACGCCGCATCAATGATTACATGGTAGAATTCCGTAAGAGTATCCATAATGACAAAGTGAAAAACGATCCTGCCTTTCACGGCTATATTGAGAGCAACTATCTCGTAGACGTGGATGTACCCCGTTTCGGAAGCGGTGAAGCCAAGGCCCAGATCAGCGAGACCATCCGCGGCAAAGACCTGTTCATTCTCACCGATGTATGCAATCATAGTATTACTTACAACATGAACGGCTATACCAACCACATGTCTCCCGATGACCACTATCAGGATCTGAAACGTGTCATCGCGGCCTGCAACGGCAAGGCGAGACGTGTCAACGTCATCATGCCCTTCCTCTATGAAGGCAGACAGCATCGCCGCAGCGGCAGAGAATCCCTGGACTGCGCTTATGCACTGGAAGAACTGAGAGACATGGGAATCGACAACTTTATCACTTTCGATGCTCATGATCCCCGGGTGCAGAATTCCACTCCACTGAACGGATTCGATAACTTTACCACACCTTACCAGTTCATCAAGTCCCTGCTGAATTCCGAGGATGATATGATCGTGGACAAGGATCACCTGCTGGTCATCAGCCCCGACGAGGGTGCTCTGGATCGTGCCATTTACTTTGCCAGTGTTCTGGGTGTTGATACCGGTATGTTCTACAAGAGACGTGACTACTCCACCATCGTCAACGGCAAAAACCCCATCGTTGCTCACGAATTTCTGGGTGACAATATTGAGGGGAAGGATATTATCATCATTGATGACATGATCTCCTCCGGCGGAAGTATGCTAGACACTGCCAGGCAGTTAAAGGCTATGAAGGCCAGACGTGTCTATATCTGCTGTACTTTCGGTCTGTTCACCGATGGTCTGAAGAATTTCGATGCTGCTTACGAACACGGATATTTCGATAAAGTCATCACCACGAACCTTACTTATCTGCCTCCCGAGATCTATACCAGACCTTATTTCGTGGAAGCCGATATGAGCAAGTTTATTGCTTCGCTGATCGACTTTATGAACCATGACGCTTCTCTTTCCAATGTCATGGCTACCACCGAGAAGATCCACGGTATCGTAGAAGCCTACAACAATCGCAAGGAAATGAACGAGTTCCACTTTTAATTTCCGAATGATTTGACAATGTATAAGAAAACGCAGAAACCTGTCACGGTTTCTGCGTTTTTAGCTGTATTTTCTATTCCGATATTTCTAAGCCTCTTCCGTCACCCTCTCCGGGGACTGCTCCGGTACGGGTTCGGGCTCCTCCGGTTTTTGATATTCCGGGAAATCCAATATAATCTTAAACAGATCACCGTCTAACTGAATCTGAAATTCTCCGTGCTGTGCCTTTGTCAGATTTTTCGCAATATACAGGCCCAGACCGCTTCCCTCGGTAGTACGGGAAGCATCCCCTCGGATAAATCTCTCCGACAGCTCCTCACCCTTCAGATTCATGGGCCGGTCGGAAATATTTTTCAGGGAAGCAATGACTCTTCCGTCCTTCACCTGCATCTCCAGATAGACTCTGGTGCCCTCCAGGGCATACTTGCAGATATTCTGGAACAGATTCTCAATAATTCTCCACATTCTGCGGCTGTCGGCATAGATCATGCCGGCCACATCATTTCCGTCAAAGATCACCTGCAGCTTTTTCTCTTCCATTCTGTCGGAAAATTCTCCCACCGCCTGATTCAGCAGCTCCGTCAGATTCAGCTGTTCCAGATTCAGCACAATATTGCCGGAGGATATCTTCGAAGCCTCCACCAGATCATCCGTCAGCTGTTTCAGTCTCTGGGATTTGCTGTCCAGCACCTCGATATAGCTTCTGGCCGGTTCTTCCGTAATCTTCAGACGTTTCAACAGATCCACATAATTGATAATGGAGGTCAGCGGAGTCTTAATATCATGGGAGACATTGGTGATCAGATCCGATTTCATCTGTTCATCCTTCATGCTGGTACTTACTGCCTTGCGGATACCTTCTCCGATATTATTGACCGCATCTGCCATCTCCCGGTTGTCTCCGTGAAGAGATTCCACATCCAGCTTATAATCCACTTCACCGTCACGAATCCTGCGAATGCCTTCCACGATGTCGATCTGTTCCGCTTTCTGCTTGAATCTCAACACTCCCACAATGCCGTCCAGTACAATCGCCCCCAGGGCCGGAAGCACCCACAACGCACTCTTTCCGTGCAGCAGATAAGCGCCGAAGATTCCCGCCAGATTCACCAGCAGAAACAGATTATACGGGATCAGCGAGCTGATGGCGGAATTTCTGTGAGAAACCACAAAATGTACCGCCTTACCGAAGCTTGTAACAATCCAATGCAGGAAACTGTCACTCCACATATTATGGGATTTCAGCCTGCGGATCAGACTGTACCAGAAAACATTGAATCCCATGCTTGCACAGAAGCCATATGCGGCAAAGACACCATAGGCTGTCAGCCGTGTGATCTCCCGCCCCTGGATCTCGGAATGACTGAGATAT
>JBNMJR010000268.1:0-2903 GCA_050873925.1 Acetatifactor sp. | reverse complement strand
TAGGTGCGCTGCTGCCGGCGATCTCATTGGCGAGACCGCTCATGGCCGGGGTATCAAGGATGAACTGTCTCTGAAAGAATTGCTGGATTCCCTGGCCATGAGCGGTATCGCCAATGAGATCGCCGGCAGCAGCGCACCCACCAGCGGAAGTGAGCACCTGATCTCCCATGCACTGGATAAGATCCTGGAAGTGCCGCAACTTCATGGTATTCAGGTGGGGATTGCCACCTATATCATGGCAAAGGTACAGGATCACCGTTACATCCGTGTCAGCACCGTGCTGCAGGATACCGGCTTCTGGGATTATGTGGCAACCTTACATATGAAGAAGTCTGATTTCCTCAAAGCCATTGACATGGCCCCCTCCATCAAGCCCCACCGCCACACCTATCTCCACGAGGAAAAGTACCGCGAAGCTGCGAAGAAACTGGTGCTGGAAGATGAAGTGCTGAACCGGGTACTGGAGGACTGACGGAGTTTATAAAGAGTTTATACTTTTTTTCTTGCAATGAAGATAGATTGCGTTATAATGTTAGATGGCTAACAAAAATGGTTAGCTATCTAACATTTTTATTTGCGTGGGTAGAGTGGAAAATTTTATGTCAGCATAAAATTTGACGAACATCGCGACAAAGATAAATACGAGATAAGGAGGCAGGATGGACGAGGAGACAACTGTACTGACGAACCGTCAGCTTGGATTTGAGATCAAGGCCGCCAACAACATGATCCGCCGGAAAATGGAAGTGATTTTTGCCCAACAGGAAGGGTATGAACTCAACGGAATGCAGGGACCGCTGCTGGGATATCTGTATCACAAGAGCCGGAACGGCGATGTATACCAGAAGGACGTGGAGCGTGAGTTCCGGATCCGCAGATCCACGGCAACGGTGATGTTGCAGAGTCTGGAACAGAAGGGATATCTTGTTCGGGTGGCTTCGACCGAAGATGCACGATTGAAACGAATTCTTTTAACGGAGAAAGCAATCAGACATCATAATCTGATCGAAGAGCAGATCCGGGATTTTAACCGGGAACTGGAGGATGGTATTACCGAAGAAGAGAAACAGACATTCTTGGCTATTTTAGACAAGATGATGCAGAATCTGGGACAGGATAGCAGGCGGGCCGGACGTTGTGGCGGGCCATGTCAAAATGATGTTATCAGTCATTCATAACAGACAGGTTACAAAACATTTATTATAGGATAGAAAATACAAGAAAGGAAACCAGCTATGATCAAAACATTAGCAAAACAGATCAAGCAATATAAGAGTGCATCCCTTGTCACCCCTATATTCATGATCCTGGAAGTAGCCATGGAAATGGTGATTCCGCTCCTGATGGCATCCATCATTGATGACGGTGTGCAGGCGGGAGATATGAAACATATTTTTGTCATCGGTTGTTACATGATCCTGGCAGCCATTGTCGGATTGTTTGCCGGTGTCATGGGTGGTAAATACGGTGCGAAAGCATCCACCGGATTTGCCAAAAATTTGAGAGAGGCTATGTATGAGAACATCCAGACCTTCTCTTTCTCCAACATTGATAAGTTCTCCACCGCAGGACTGGTCACCCGTATGACCACGGATGTCACCAATGTCCAGAACGCTTATCAGATGCTTCTGCGTATGTGCTTCCGTGCACCGGTCAGCCTGATCTGTGCCATGCTGATGGCATTCCTGATCAACGCGAAAGTAGCCAGCATTTATCTGGTAGCTGTGGTATTCTTAGGCGTCATCATGATCTTCATTATGCGGGCAGTGTCCAAATACTTCAGCGAAGTTTTCAAGAAATACGATGACCTGAATGCCAGCGTACAGGAAAACGTAGCCGCACAGCGTGTGGTTAAGGCTTATGTGCGTGAGGATTATGAGATCGACAAGTTCCACAAAGCCAGCTACAACATCTACAAGATGTTCAAAAAAGCAGAGTGTACCATGGTCACCATCTGGCCTGTCATGCAATTTACTGTATACGGCTGTATCCTTGGTATCAGCTGGCTGGGTGCCCATATGATCGTTGCCAGTCAGCTGACCACCGGTGAACTGATGAGTCTGCTGACCTACTGCATGACCATTCTGATGAACCTGATGATGTTAGCCATGATCTTCGTTATGATGACCATGAGTGCAGCCAGCGGAAAGCGTATTGCGGAAGTGCTGGAAGAGAAAGCAGACATCACCAATCCCGAGCAGCCAGACTACAATGTGACGGACGGCAGCATCCGTTTTGATCATGTGACTTTCCGTTACAACAAACAGAGTGAGAAGCCGGTGCTGGATGACCTGAACTTCGAGATCAAAGCAGGAGAGACCATCGGTATCCTGGGTGGTACCGGAAGCTCCAAGACCAGCCTGGTGAACCTCATCAGCCGTCTGTATGATGTCAATGAGGGTACGGTCTATGTCGGCGGTAAGGATGTCAGAAGCTATGATCTGGAGACTCTGCGTAACGAAGTATCCGTAGTATTACAGAAGAACGTGCTGTTCTCCGGTACCATCTTAGAGAATCTCCGTTGGGGCGATGAGAATGCTACCGAAGAGGAATGCATCCGTGCCTGTCGTCTGGCCTGCGCCGATGAATTCATTGAGAAGATGCCCGAGAAATACAATACCTATATTGAACAGGGCGGAAGCAATGTTTCCGGTGGACAGAAGCAGAGACTGTGTATTGCCAGAGCACTGCTGAAAAAGCCGAAGGTACTGATTCTGGATGACTCTACCAGTGCCGTGGATACCGCTACCGATGCGAAGATCCGTAAGGCATTTGCCACGGAGATCCCCGGTACGACGAAGATTATCATTGCACAGCGTATCTCCAGTATTCAGGATGCAGACCGCATCATCGTTATGGATAACGGTAAGATCGATGCATTTGCACCTCATGAAGAACTGCTT
>JBNMJR010000267.1:0-2973 GCA_050873925.1 Acetatifactor sp. | reverse complement strand
CCTGAGCAAGCATGCAGCCGCTTATCGTACGCTGTCACTGCTTCTTAAGAGACCCCCCGGACGTGAGGCTTATCCCGGTGACGTATTCTATCTGCATTCCAGACTGCTGGAGCGTGCAGTCCGCATGAGTGATGAATACGGCGGAGGTTCCCTGACGGCACTTCCCATCATCGAGACCCAGGCAGGTGATGTATCCGCATACATCCCTACCAACGTTATTTCCATTACCGATGGACAGATCTATCTGGAGACAGAAATGTTCAACTCCGGTTTCCGTCCTGCGGTAAATGCCGGTCTGTCTGTATCCCGTGTAGGTGGTGCCGCACAGATCAAGGCTATGAAGAAGATCGCAGCACCTATCCGTACCGAGCTTGCTCAGTACAGAGAGCTGGCTTCCTTCGCACAGTTCGGTTCCGAACTGGATGCGGATACCAAGGAGAAGCTGGCACAGGGTGAACGTATCAAAGAAGTGCTGAAGCAGCCCCAGTACCAGCCCATGCCGGTACAGTATCAGGTAATCATCATCTACGCAGTAACCAAGAGATTCCTGCTGGATGTGCCTGTAGAGGATATCACCAGATTCGATAAGGAATTCTTTGAGTATCTGGATACCAAGCATCCCGAGATCCCCGCAGCCATTGCCGAGGAAAAAGTGATCTCCGATGCTACGGAAGAGAAGCTGGTAAAAGCACTGAATGATTTCAAAGCAGAGTTTCTGAAATAAGTGTGTCGGCCGCAAGACGCGGCAGAATGAGAGGTAACTATGGCATCAATGCGTGATATCAAGCGCCGTAAGACCAGCATTCAGGGCACACAGCAGATCACCAAGGCCATGAAGCTGGTATCTACGGTAAAGCTTCAGAGAGCCAGAGCAGGTGCAGAACGTTCTCAGACGTATTTTGACTGTATGTATGATACCGTAAATAATATCCTGTCCAGGGTAGGCCATCTGGAACACAAGTATCTGGTTCCGGGGGCTTCCCCCAAAAAGGCGGTCATTGTCATCACCTCCAACCGAGGTCTGGCAGGCGGCTACAACTCCAATGTAACCAAACTGATCACCGGACAGGAGGACTGGAAGGCAGAAGATGTTGTGGTCTATGCCATCGGTAATAAGGGGCGCGAGATCCTGGAGAGAAAAGGATATACCGTAAAGGAATCCTATCCGGAGGTTATCGAAGAGCCCGCATATGCCGAAGCAATGCTTTTGTCGGACAAACTGCTGACATCATTTGCAGCCGGAGAGATCGGCGAGATCTATCTGGCATATACACATTTTAAGAACACGGTGAGCCATGAGCCGAAGCTGTTGAAGCTTCTGCCCGTGGAATATGATGCAGAGGCGGAGGACTCTACAGAGGGTGTTGACGCGCTGATGAATTTTGAACCGGAAGATGTGGAAGCACTGGATATGATCATACCGAAATATATATCCAGTCTGATCTATGGTGCGCTGATGGAAGCGGCAGCCAGTGAGAACGGTGCTCGTATGCAGGCCATGGATAATGCCACCAGTAATGCGGAAGATATGATCAGTGATCTGTCACTGAAGTACAACCGCGCAAGACAGGGAAGCATTACCCAGGAGCTTACAGAGATCATTGCAGGCGCAGAGGCGCTTTAACTATTGTAATAATGCCCATCAGTGGGCAGGAAAGAGGTAGAAATGGCAGGAGAGAATAAAGGAAGGATCACCCAGGTCATCGGTGCCGTACTGGATGTACGCTTCGATGAGGGCAAACTTCCCGAGATCAATGACGCGATCCGCATCCCTACCAGAGATGGAGGAGAACTGGTAGTGGAAGTCTCCCAGCATTTGGGTGATGACACTGTCAGATGTATTGCCATGGGTACTACCGACGGACTTGTAAGAGGAATGGAGGCAATCGCCACCGGATCTCCCATTTCCGTACCGGTAGGAGAGAATACCCTGGGCAGAATATTTAACGTACTGGGTCAGCCGATTGATAACAAGCCGGTACCGGAAGGGGTGTCTTATGAGCCCATCCACCGTGCCGCACCGACCTTCGCAGAGCAGTCTACGGACACAGAGCTGCTGGAGACCGGTATTAAGGTCGTTGACCTGCTCTGTCCTTATCAGAAAGGTGGTAAGATCGGTCTGTTCGGCGGTGCCGGTGTAGGCAAGACCGTACTGATCCAGGAGCTGATCCGTAATATCGCAACCGAGCACGGCGGATATTCCGTATTCACCGGCGTAGGTGAGCGTACCCGTGAGGGTAACGACCTGTATCACGAGATGCAGGAATCTGGCGTATTGGACAAGACCACCATGGTGTTCGGACAGATGAATGAGCCCCCCGGAGCAAGAATGAGAGTCGGTCTGACCGGACTGACCATGGCAGAGTACTTCCGTGACAAGGGCGGAAAAGATGTGCTGTTGTTCATCGACAACATTTTCCGTTTCACCCAGGCCGGAAGTGAGGTATCCGCACTGTTAGGCCGTATGCCTTCCGCAGTAGGATATCAGCCTACATTACAGACAGAGATGGGTGCGCTGCAGGAGCGTATCACATCCACCAAGAACGGTTCCATTACTTCCGTACAGGCAGTCTATGTGCCTGCGGATGACCTGACAGACCCGGCACCTGCGACCACGTTCGCACATCTGGATGCCACCACGGTTCTGTCCCGTTCTATCGTAGAACTGGGAATTTATCCCGCAGTAGATCCTCTGGAGTCCACCTCCCGTATTCTGGATCCCAGAATCGTAGGTAAGGAGCATTATGAGACCGCCCGCGGTGTACAGGAGATCCTGCAGAGATATAAAGAATTACAGGATATTATCGCTATCCTCGGTATGGACGAACTGTCCGAGGAAGACAAGCTGGTCGTATCCCGTGCCCGTAAGATCCAGAGATTCCTGTCCCAGCCTTTCTTCGTGGCAGGACAGTTCACCGGTCTGGAAGGAAAATATGTACCCATCAGCGAGACCATCCGCGGATTCCGTGAGAT
>JBNMJR010000266.1:0-2982 GCA_050873925.1 Acetatifactor sp. | reverse complement strand
CTACAGTGCCATCGTTCTCGGTCTGGATATGGGTATGTTCTACAAGAGAAGAGATTATACCAAGATCGTCAATGGCCGTAACCCTATCGTTGCTCACGAATTCCTGGGTACCAGCGTAGAGGGCAAGGATATGATCATTATTGATGACATGATCTCCTCCGGTGAAAGCATGTTGGAAGTTGCCGCTGCCCTGAAGGAGCGCAAGGCCAACAAGATCTTCGTCTTCTCCACCTTTGGTCTTTTCACCAATGGTCTGGACAAGTTTGACAAGGCCTATGAGAACGGTATCATCGATAAAGTACTGACCACCAATCTGATCTACCAGACTCCGGAACTTCTCCAGAGAGAATGGTACATCAACTGTGATATGAGTAAGTACATCGCTTACATCATCGATACCTTAAACCACGATTCTTCCATCAGCGACCTGCTGAATCCGAACGAGAGAATTCAGAATATCGTAGCAAAATACAAGAAGGGTGAGCTGTAAAGCTCACCCTTTTCTTTTCCCATGCTTTTGCTTACATCAAAGCACTATATAGCTCCCAGTGCGGAAATCAAAGATCCGATGATAATGCAGAAATCCGAGCAGTTGAACACGATCTTGCGAAATCCCTGCCACTTCACCGGGAAGCTTACATAATCCACCACATATCCTCTGCGAAGACGGTCATAGGTATTGCTGAAAGCTCCGCCAAGTAACAGTGACAATCCCAGTCGCAACAGGTTATTACCGCGATGTCCAAGGCTCACAATAAATACCAGTGTCAATAGCACGGTAAACGCCAGGGACATTGCTGCCACCAGGCGTCTTCTCTTCTGCCCGGCATTCAGCATCATCCCTTTATTGTGATGCTTGCGGATCAGAAGTTTTCCATGGCAGATCTTCCGTTCTTCCCGTTCATCCACATGCTTTTCTATATAATTTTTCAGGAAGAAATCTCCCCAGAAGATTCCCGCCAGAATCATAAGACACACTGCTGTCATAGAATGCTCCTTTACTGCACTTCCCGGATCAGGCAGTACTGTTTCAGGGGGAAATTCTTCTCCATCACACCATATACCTTGAATCCGAACTTTTCATAGAATTCCACATTTTTCGGATTGTGCGTTTCCAGGGAGATCATCAGTTTGTGTTTCTGGGCATAGTCGATGGCTTCTTCCAGAAGTTCCGCCGCGATCCCGTGATGCTGCATGGTGGGATCCACCGCCAGATAGATAATGTGCAGGCGCTGGTTCTGGTGCAGCTGATCTGTCCAGCTGGAGTTCAGATAATCCTCGCCCTTCATAAAGTTCCGGAAGGTCTTCAGGGAAGGATCTTCTTTGATCAGATAAGAATCTGTCTGTAATGCCGCCATTGCCTCCGTAAAGTAAAACTGAAATACATTGTAGGGTTCCGCCTCATCCGATACCACCAGTACACTGTTCAGTTCCGCACTGTCCGCAAAAATCTCACAGGTGGCATAGAATTCATCCATGTCACATTTGAACAATTCCGGCATTAAGTGCTTGCGGATCTCCGGATCCGGTATCAGTGTCTCGTACAAGGGATCGTGTGCAAAACACTGGTTCAACATTTTCTCTACCTTGGGCAGATCTTCCTTCTGCACACGATATAATTTATCACTTTCCATAATTGTATTACCTGTTATCTCCTATTATATTTCAAAAATTCCGGTTACAGCCTGCTGCATCTGTTCCAGAATACTCATCAGACTGCTCACCAGCTTGGAACAGGCCTGTTCCAGACTGGCAATGTCCTCCCGGTAGTCCATCTCTGTCGTGCCGGATTCTGCCATGATCTTTTCCTTCTGCAGAAGCTGCTTTACCGTTCCGTACAGATTCTCATGCTCCAGCAATCTTCCATAGCCCCATTTCAGCCGTTCTTTCGGCTGATGGAAAACATAATCTGTGAAATGCCGGTATACCTGTTCATCAAACATGAACGCATAGGCATTATTGTCCACCTGATAAAGCTTACGGAGTGCGGAGGAAAGTCTCTGTTCCTTCAGGTTCCGGACGGCTCCGCCCAGAAGTCTTAAATTCGTACTGCATATCTCATGAGGATACAACACATTTCCGTACCAGTCAATCCTTACGAAGGCATCCTGTTCCTGTTTGAACTGTGCCAGAAGCTTCTGTTCCAGTGCTCTGGTCTGCCGGAAAAGTTCTTCCGCCTCGCCATATTTTCCATCCCGGAGCAACTGCTTGTAATTTCGGTTGTATTCCGCCACCTGTTCATATTCTTCCCGACATTTTCTGAGGGCACGGTCGCTCAAAGTTTCCAGTTCCTCAATTTTTTCCAGTAACAGGTGCTTTCTCTCTCCCAGTGGTCCGGTCACATCCGCGCGGTAGCAGATCTCCCGGCACTGGTCCAGCCCTTTGCGGATCCGCTGTACCACCGGGGAAAACTGCAACGGTACCACCGCCGTCTCATCCAGTGCCAGAATCAGTAAAGCAAACAGCTCATGATGCAGACGGTACACCTGCTCATCATAAAAATCATCATTGTCAAACTGGGAATGATAATGGGTCTCCATAAAACTTCCGCCGGTAAAGTCGTTTACCATGGAAGGTACTCCTGCAATAGCCATGGAAAAATCATCCGACCAGGTCTCAATAGGAGAGGTCACTGCCGTCTCCTCCGGATAAGCCATCGTCAGATTCGGCAGATCCGCCAGATACTCCTCCAGAAAGCTGACATATTCATAGCAGCTGCGGATCCTGGCTCTGGTGCCGTGAGCCAGTGCGGGAAGCTCAAAGTTCAGATCTGCGATCACTTTTCCTACCCACTCGGGATGTGCGGTAAAAATCTGCTCATAGGCTCCCGTGGACCAGTCGAAATTGGAATCCACCACGCCCCATTCCTCGGAAGCCATGGCGCAGATCACGATGGTATTGTTCGGGCGAAATTCACTGTCCAACAGCGTCTTTGCAATGCCAAACAACAGTGCAATGGCCGTGTTGTCATCCTGGAATCCG
>JBNMJR010000265.1:0-2998 GCA_050873925.1 Acetatifactor sp. | reverse complement strand
CTCCCCGTCTGAGCATGTCTTTCTCGAACTTTCCTCCCAGTGCCAGGTTTACCGATCCGATCAGCAATGATTTGCCGGCACCGGTCTCGCCTGTCAGTATATTCAGTCCTTCTCCGAACTCTACCTCTGTCTCCCGGATGAGAGCCAGATTTTTCACGTGTAAACTACGAAGCATGTATTTCCCCCTGTCTTATCGTTCTATCATCAGATGGATCTTGTCCATAAGGATCTGGGTATCTTCCACTGTACGCACCGCCACCATGATCGTATCATCTCCGGCGATGCATCCCACCACTTCGGAGAATTTCAGGGCATCCAGTGCTGCCGCCACCGCCATGGCCATACCGGATACCGTCTTGATCACCAGAATATTCTGTGCCATATCCATGGAGATAAACCCGTCTCTGAGAACGCGGATGTATTTATCTCCCATATGACTGTCATCCTGTTTTAAAATGACGTATTTCTGTTTGCCGCCACCGGTAGGTACTTTGGACAGCTTCAGCTCCCGGATATCTCTGGACACGGTAGCCTGTGTCACGGCAAAACCGGCTTCCTTCAGATAGCCCGCCAGTTCCTCCTGGGTCTCCACATCTTTTTTTTCTATGATCTCCACGATCTTGCGATGTCTTGTTTTCTTCATCTTGACCTCATGCCTTTCTCACAACAATTCGTCAGGAATCTCTCATTTTCCGGTGCAGCACATCCAGGAAGCTCACCTGATTCAGCTGGATAAACTCAGTAATCTTCTCCGACTGCACAATGCGGATCCGGTCTCCGGTACACATGGTCACCTTGTGGCTGCCGTCGTAATTGGCTTCCACCGTCTGGCTCTTGTCTTCTCTGCCGCCGGGGATCTCTATGACGATCTCATCTTCCGGAGACAAGATAATACTTCTCTGGTTCAGACTGTGGGGACAGATCGGTGTCAGAGTGATCAGTTTCGCCTTGGGCTCCACCAACGGCCCGCCCGCCGACAGATTGTATCCCGTGGATCCCGTCGGCGTGGTCACGATCATTCCATCCGCCTTGTAATGATTCAGAAGCTGTCCGTTGACATAGATGTTGAATTCTATGATCTGCAGGGATCCGCTTCGGGAAATAACGATGTCATTCAATGCCCACCCTTCCGTCACCGTGCCGTCCGCGCAGCAGACTTTACCGTTTAGCATCATCCGACGTTCCTTTTTGAAATCATCCCGGATCAGACGATCCAGAGATTCTTCCAGTCCGGACAGTTCGATCTCCGTCATATAGCCCACAGTTCCCAGATTCACACCGATGATGGGCACCAGAATCTTCTTCGTCTCTCTGGCAGCCTGTAAAACGGTACCGTCACCGCCCAGTACGATCATGCAGTCCACATCCAGCGGAATGTCTGTTGCTTCCTCTTCCGCCACGGAATCCGCTTCTTCCTTCCAGTCGGATTCCTTGACCTTTAATTTCACGGTACAGCCTTTGGATTCCAGATAATTCCGGATCCGTTTCGTGGTGGCAAGCTCCTGATCCTTATGCTTATTCGTATATATCAGAAAATGCTTCATAACTTCGCACTCCTTGTCTGTTTACAGGGTATGAGAGTTGTCTACGATCCCTTTGATCACGGCATCCCATTCCGGGGTATAAGACAGTCCGGTCTTTTCTTCCACAATGGTCTGCAGGGCGCTTTCCGCTTCATGTTCGTTCAATGCCAGTTTTTCCTCGGAGATCTCTTCCGGCTTGCGGATATGCAACAGGTATTCGATGTTGCCCTCAGGTCCCTTGATGGGAGAATATTCCAGATGCAACACCTCGAAACCAATGCTGTCTGCATAGTCGATGATCTTGCGGATCACCTCTTCGTGGATCTGTGGTTCTCTCACCACACCGTTTTTACCGACTTTCCCTCTGCCTGCCTCGAACTGCGGCTTGATCAGGCACACCATCTGCCCACCGGTCTTTAACAGATTTCTCGCCGGGATCAGTATCTTGGTCAGGGAGATAAAGGACACATCCACACTGGCAAAATCCAGCGCATCCGGAATGTCCTCCGGGGTCACATAGCGGAAATTGGTCTGTTCCATGCATACCACCCGTTCGTCATTGCGCAGCTTCCAGGCTAACTGCCCCTGCCCCACATCTACGGAATATACTTTGGTGGCTCCGTTCTGGAGCATGCAGTCGGTAAAACCTCCGGTGGATGCTCCGATATCCATGCAGATCATCCCATCCAGCAAAAATCCCCACTGTTCCATCGCCTTTTCCAGTTTTAAGCCGCCGCGGCTGACATATTTCATGGTATGATTTCTGACTTCCAGTTTGATCTTGCTGACATCAAATCCGGTACCGGCCTTGTCTTCCTTCTGTCCGTTGACATAGACATTGCCGGACATTATGATGGCTTTTGCCTTTTCTCTGGAAGGAGCATATCCCTGCTCTACCAGAATCACATCCAGTCGTTCTTTCATGTTCGTCTCCTAATTTATAATTTCTTCAGGATCTTTTCCACGATGCTTTCCGCATCCAGTCCGATCTCTTTTTTCAAAAGCTCTACATTGCCGTGTTCCACATAAGCATCGGGAATGGTGGCCATGACACATTTGATCCGCTTCTCATGGTCATTCAGACAGTTCAGCACCTTCTCTCCAAAGCCTCCGCTCTGGACATTTTCTTCCATGGTCACGATCATCTCGTGGTCATCACAGGCTGAAAGCACTGCCTCTTCATCGATGGGCTTGATAAATCTGGCATTGATGATACTTGCCTTGTAGCCTTTTTCATGCAGAAGCTTCTGTACCTCCTCCGCCGTCTTTACCATGCTGCCTACGGCAAACAGTGCGATGCCACCCTCTCTTGCGATCCACTCCGCCTTGCCCAGTTCAATGGGGGCACGGTGTTCGGCAAGTCCGGCATAAGCCGTTCCTCTGGGATAACGCACTGCAATAGGCGCTTCCAGTGCCACAGCAAACTTCATCATATCCGACAGTTCCCATTTGTTCTTCGGTGCACAGATATGCAT
>JBNMJR010000264.1:0-3057 GCA_050873925.1 Acetatifactor sp. | reverse complement strand
TGTTAGACATGATCCAGACCCTGATCGACAAGGGACATGCATATGTCGCAGCGGACGGTACCGTATATTTCCGCACCAGAAGCTTCAAGGACTACGGCAAACTGTCCCACAAGAATCTGGATGATCTCCAGGGTGGTAACCGTTCCCTGTTAGTCTCCGGGGAGGACCAGAAGGAAGATCCCCTGGATTTCGTGCTTTGGAAGCCGAAAAAAGAAGGTGAGCCCTACTGGGATTCCTGCTGGTGTCAGGGACGTCCCGGCTGGCATATCGAGTGCTCCGTCATGAGTAAGCGTTATCTGGGTGAGGAGATCGATATTCATGCCGGCGGTGAGGATCTGATCTTCCCTCATCATGAAAATGAGATCGCACAGTCCGAGGCAGCCAATGACAAGCCTTTTGCAAAATACTGGATGCACAATGCATTTCTGAACATTGATAACCGCAAGATGTCCAAGTCTCTGGGTAACTTCTTTACTGTCAGAGAAATCTCTGAAAAGTATGATCTGCAGGTGCTGCGTTTCTTCATGCTGTCCGCACATTACAGAAGCCCGCTGAACTTCAGTGCCGATCTGATGGAAGCGGCAAAGAACGGCTATGAGAGAATCGTTACCAGCGTGGATAATCTGAAGTTCCTGCTGGAAAAGGCAGCAGATACCCCCATGACGGAGGAAGAGAAGCAGTTACTTACCGAGGCACAGGGCTTTGAGACCAAGTTTGACGAAGCCATGGACGACGATTTCAACACTGCAGATGCACTGGCAGCTATCTTCGAACTGGTAAAATTTGTGAATTCCAATGCAAAAGCAGAGAGCAGCAAGGAATTTCTGGAGGCTTTGAAGCAGGAGATCGTGACCCTGTCCGATATCTGCGGACTGATTGTAGACAAGAAGGCAGAAATGTTAGACAACGATATCGAAGCACTGATCGAGGAACGTCAGGCAGCCAGAAAGGCTAAGAATTTTGCAAGAGCTGACGAGATCCGTGACGAGTTGTTAGCTAAGGGCATTGTACTGGAAGATACCAGAGAGGGTGTAAAATGGAAGAGAGCATAACCCTCCTTACGAAGATAAAGGAAGCATTTGCCTGTGAAGGGCAGGATGTCAGGGCATATTCCCCGTTGACACTGGCCTATATCGGAGACGGAATCTACGAACTGGTAATCCGCAGCGTGGTGGTGGAGAGGGCTAACCGCTCCGCCAACGATCTGCACAAAAAGACGACGCGCTACGTGAAAGCACCGGCGCAGTCCGCCATGATCGAGGCCCTGCTTCCGGAACTGACGGAGGAAGAGGAAGCGGTGTACCGCAGAGGACGCAATGCCAAATCCTACACCACGGCGAAAAACGCTTCCGTGGCAGACTACCGCAGAGCTACCGGATTTGAAGCATTGATGGGGTATCTGTATCTGACGGGACAGACGGACCGGATGTTACAGCTGATCAGGGACGGCATTCGGTTGGCAGGCATGGAACTGTAATAAAGAGAGCTTGAAAAGCGAAGAAATCGTTTATAAAACGATACAGAAATTCACAATAGAAAGGACAAGCATGGGATATCAGGAATTTACCATAGAAGGCAGAAATGCCGTGATCGAGGCCTATCGTGCGGGCAAACCCATTGACAAGCTATTCATTCTGGATGGCTGTCAGGACGGCCCCATGATGACCATTAAAAGAGAAGCAAAAAAGCATGACACCTTAGTAAAATATGTGACTAAGGAGCGTCTGGACCAGTTATCCGAGACCGGAAAACATCAGGGAGTCATTGCCTATGCGGCAGCTTATGAATACGCAGAAGTGGATGACATTCTGGAAGCAGCAAGAAAAAAGGGTGAGCCGCCTTTTATTTTCCTGTTGGATAACATCGAGGATCCTCACAATCTGGGAGCTATTATCCGTACTGCCAATCTGGCCGGAGCCCATGGGGTTATTATTCCGAAGAACCGTGCGGCAGGACTGACCGCTACGGTAGCCAGAACTTCTGCGGGAGCGCTGAATTATACACCGGTAGCCAAGGTGACGAATCTGGCCAAGACCATCGAAGAACTGAAAAAAGAAGGTCTGTGGTTCGTGTGTGCCGATATGGGTGGCACCACCATGTATGACCTGGATCTCAAAGGCCCCATCGGTCTGGTCATCGGCAATGAGGGCGAGGGCGTGGGACGTCTGGTGAAGGAAAAATGTGATATGGTGGCATCCATTCCCATGAAGGGAGATATCGATTCCCTCAATGCTTCCGTGGCAGCGGGCGTACTGGCTTATGAGATCGTGCGTCAGAGATTACAGGCATAGGAATATGGGGAATGGAAAAAAGGGGAAGGCATGGCAGAGCATTTCAAATATGAAGAGATGACAGATGAAGAACTGATCGACCAGCTGCGGGAAGGTGACAGGCAGGTGATGGATTACATCTGTGACAAGTATAAAAATTTGGTGCGCAGTAAGGCGAAATCCATGTACATTCTGGGCGGAGACAGCGAAGATCTGATCCAGGAAGGGATGATCGGGCTGTTCAAGGCAGTGCGGGATTACGACTGCGGCAGAGACGCCAGCTTTTACACCTTTGCGGATCTGTGCATCAGCAGACAGATGTACACGGCAGTGCAGGCTTCCAAGCGCCTGAAGCACTCACCGCTCAACAGCTATGTATCTCTATATGAGAGAAGCAGCGAGGGCACGGATAATGAGGAGAAAAATCTTATTGAGGCTCTGGCGGCCAGAACCCAGATGAGTCCGGAGGAATTGTTTCTGGACAAGGAGCGGGTAGAAGATCTGGAGAAAGCTATCGAGACAGAACTCAGCAGTTTCGAAAAACAGGTACTGGATCTGTATCTGACAGGAATGAGTTATACCCAGATCGCCAAGGTGCTGGGAAGAGACGAAAAGTCTACGGACAATGCCCTGCAGCGTCTGAAAAGCAAGATCCGGAAACTGGTATGAACAGAATAATGAGAGAAGAGGACACATTCTTGAAAAAATTTTTCAAGAATGTGTTTTTTACTTTATAGGAAAGTTCTCCTTCGGAGAACCCTTGAATTGAAAATGGCCCGCACGGAGG
>JBNMJR010000263.1:0-3076 GCA_050873925.1 Acetatifactor sp. | reverse complement strand
GTGACATATTCCGTAATGTCCAGCGAAAAAGGAAGATAGCCGCCGCTGTGGGTGCCCAGCTGTTTAACTCCGAGGAAAACCGTAGCTTCCTGATCCACTGCGTCAAAATGCAGAATGCAGCGCAGTTTTTCCTCTTTTTTGGAAAGCTCTTCCGGAGAAAAAGAAAGTTCCCGATGATACCACAGGTATTCCTCCGGTTCCAGTCTTCTGTTTACTCTGGAAAGCAGGGCTTCCGGAGAAAAAGGGACCCGGATGATGCCCTGAGCGGCAAAAGATGCAGGATCTTCCGAAGAACTGCTTCCGTCTGCGGGTACAAAAGCATATTCCCAGAGACCGTTCAGCATATGATAATCCGTTCGTTTCATTTGCGGTCTGGGATATTCGGACAGAATATTGTCATAGGAACCGGAGCGCATCATCATTTCACCCCAGGGAGTATAGAGGGGATGCAGGGTGTCCTCCGGGTGTGCCTGATTCAGATTCGCAGCGGCATCTTTTAAGTTCATGCGAAAACCTTCTTTCCTAAAATAGATTATTTATAGTATACTACATTTGAACAGCATAGCACATGAAAAATGAATCTATTCGTTGAGAAAAAAATATGGATAAGCTATGCGGAAAATTCTAAAAACAAGAGGTTGTACAGATGAATATACTTACTGTTGACAATATTACCAAAAGTTATGGTGTCCGCAAGATTTTCGACGGAGCCTCCTTTTTCCTGCAGGAAGGGGAAAAGGCCGGCATCATCGGCATTAATGGCACCGGAAAGTCTACCTTACTTAAGATCATTGCAGGACTGGAAGAGACTGATGACGGCACCGTGATCAAGGCCAATCATTGTCTGGTGCGCTATCTGCCCCAGAATCCGGAGTTCGCACCGGAAGAGACCGTGCTGGAAGCGGTGCTTCGGGGGAACCGCGTGGAGGAAAATGCCGGAACGATCGAAGCGGATGCCAAAAGCATGTTGACGAAACTGGGGGTAACGGAATTTGACCAGCCCTGTGGGCAGCTGTCCGGAGGACAGCGCAAGCGTCTGGCACTGGTATCGGTCCTTTTGTCCCCGGCAGAAATTTTATTATTGGACGAGCCTACCAACCATCTGGACAATTCCATGTCCGACTGGCTGGAGGATCAGTTGCGTCGCCGCAAAGGAGCCATGATCATGGTTACCCACGACCGTTATTTTCTGGACAGTGTCACTGATCGGATCCTGGAGTTGGATAAGGGGAAAATCTATTCTTATGATGCCAATTATTCCGGTTATCTGGAACTGAAAATGCAGCGGGAAGAGATGGCACAGGCCAGCGAGAAAAAGCGTCTGAACATCCTGCGCAATGAGCTTGCCTGGGTGCAGCGGGGCGCCAGAGCCCGTTCCACGAAGCAAAAGGCCAGACTGCAGCGTTTCGAGGAAATGAAAAATGTGAAGGGACCGGTGACGGACGGCAGGGTGGAACTGACTTCTGCAGCCTCCAGACTGGGTCGTACCACGGTGGAGATCGAGAATGTGTCCAAAAGCTATGGTGATAAAGTGCTGATCCGTGATTTTACCTATCTGTTCGGCAAGGATGACCGGGTGGGATTCATCGGTCCCAACGGCAGCGGCAAGACCACACTGATGAAGATGATCCTGGGAGAAGTGATGCCGGACAGCGGGCATATCGAGATCGGGCAGACCGTGAAACTGGGATATTATGCCCAGGAGATCGACGATACCATGATGCATCCGGAGCAGAGAGTTATTGATTATATCCGGGATGTGGCGGAATATATTACTACGGAAGACGGACAGATCACGGCCGCCAGGATGCTGGAACGTTTTCTGTTTGCCGGGGAGGACCAGTATGGACAGTTGGGAAAACTCTCCGGTGGAGAACGGCGCAGATTGCAATTATGCAAGGTGTTGATGGGGGCACCCAATGTTCTGATCCTCGATGAGCCCACCAATGATCTTGATATTGCTACACTGCAGGTGCTGGAGGATTATCTGGATACTTTCCCGGGAATCGTTATCGTAGTGTCCCATGACCGTTATTTTCTGGATCGTGTGGTCCGCAGGATCTTCGCACTGGAGGACACCCGCATGGTGCAGTACGAGGGCGGCTACACGGATTATGCCAACCGGAAAGCTGCGGAAGGGATCCAGGAGAATGCGGGAGTGGCGGCAGCGTCACAGACGAAGAACTCAGAGGATGAAAGCAATGCAAAAAACTGGAAGAGCGGACAGAAACGCAAATTGAAATTCACCTATCAGGAACAGAAAGATTATGAATCCATTGAGGGTGAAATGGCGGCATTGGAGGAGAAAATTGCAGCACTGGAAGCGGATTTTTCGAAATATGCCAGTGATTTTGTAAAGCTGAATGAATTGACAAAAGAAAAAGAAGCTGCGGAACAGCAGCTGGAAGAAAAAATGGAACGCTGGATGTATCTGGAAGATCTGGCGGCCCGCATTGAACGGGGCGAAGAAAACTGACAGTCCGTGAAACGGAATGTCAGTCTTCGGAATCATCGGTAGCTGCCGCAACAGCGGAAACTACAGAAGATACGACAGCAATCACTACTGCCAGAAGGATGATTAAAAGCCCACCGGCCAAAAGTAAAAACATAAGGCACACTCCTTTTTGTAAGAATTAAGATTATTATACCATTTTCCCAGTAAAATACAATAAAAACCCTCATAAGGTGGAAAAAAGTACCAAAATGAGGTATAATAAACTCACCCATAGGGATACTGACAGACTGCTTGCAGGCGAAGCGGTATTTCGATGAGGGGAGTAAACAAACATAAGAGGAATACTTATGGCATATCAGAGAGCAAAAGAAGAAGTAGTGGAGGCATCCCCTCAGACTACGGATGCCGGAAAAGAAGAACTCTATCTGTATTCTCTCCGGAAAATGGCAGAGAGTAACGTGGAGACGAACCGGACAGGTCTGACGAATCTGCATAATATGAAATCTTTTTTCTATCTGTGCGGAGAAATGATCAAGGCACAGCCGGATAAAAAATACGGCGTGGTGATCATGGACATTGTGCAGTTTAAGGCGGTGAATGAATTTTGCAGCAGGGATGAAG
>JBNMJR010000262.1:0-3162 GCA_050873925.1 Acetatifactor sp. | reverse complement strand
CCACCGGCGGCAAAGTTGACTACGGGAAGTTTGCCGTTTTCATGCACATACGATACCAGATCATAAGGAACCTGCAGCTGTTTTGCCTCTTCGAACAGTTCGTCCGGACGCATGGAAGTGATCTTGCGGATCTCGGCGTTCATCTTGCGCATATGACGGACAGCCTGTACCACGTCACCGGTGCCGGGCTCACCCTTGGTGCGGATCATGGAAGCACCCTCGTTGATCCGGCGCAGTGCTTCGCCGAGATCTCTGGCACCGCAGACGAAAGGAACACGGAAGGCTTTCTTATCAATATGGTACACGTCATCGGCGGGGGAGAGCACCTCGGACTCGTCGATGTAGTCGATTTCGATGGCCTGCAGGATCTGCGCCTCTACAAAATGACCAATACGGCATTTTGCCATGACGGGGATGCTGACAGCTTCCTGAATTCCCTTGATCATGGCGGGATCGCTCATACGGGAGACCCCACCGGCAGCGCGGATATCTGCGGGGATCCGCTCCAGAGCCATGACTGCACAGGCTCCGGCAGCCTCGGCGATCTTCGCCTGCTCGGGAGTCGTGACGTCCATGATGACGCCGCCCTTTAACATCTGCGCCAGTCCTTTATTCAATTCATACTGTGTATTTTCTGCATTGCTCATAATCTGAAAAACCTCCTTGGCTTTTGTTTTTATTGTTTTTCTTTGCTGAACATCATATAATAAAACTGGTTATAGATAAATGATCAATATGATTTAAAAATAGATGCCAGATGGAGGATGTTCCATGCTTACCTATGTCTTCGAAAATAACGGGGAACCGCTCTACGAGCAGGTGTATCAGCGTATTAAAAATGATATTACCGGTGGAATTTTACAGCCCGGGGAGAAGCTGCCGTCGAAGCGGACCTTTGCACATAACAACGGCATTAGTACCATTACGATTCAAAATGCATATGACCAGTTGATCAGTGAAGGGTATATTTATACGATCCCGAAAAAGGGATATTACGTGGCGGACATCGACGAGATGACGAAGCTGACGAAAAGCTCCAGTATCGCGTTGGACATCCGGATGCCTGCGGAACCGGAAAACTATGCGGTGGATCTGTCGGGAAATCAGATGAATCCCGATAATTTCCCGTTTTCCGTATGGGCAAGGACTTCCCGCGAGGTGATCTCGGAGCGGAGCAGGGAACTGATGGAAGTACCTCCGGCCAACGGTGTCAGGGAACTGCGGGTGGCGATCGCGGAACATTTGAAGTCCTTCCGTGGGATGCTGGTGGATCCGAACCAGATTGTCATCGGTGCAGGAACGGAGTATCTCTATGGCCTGCTGATCCAGCTGCTTGGCAGTGATCAGACCTACTGTATTGAGAATCCGGGCTACCGGAAGCTATGGAAAATTTACGAGCAGTATCACATTGACTGCAAATATGCGGATATGGATGAACAGGGGATTTCCATGGAAGGGCTGGAACGTTCCGGGGCACAGATCGCGCATATCAGCCCCAATCATCATTTCCCCACAGGAATCACAATGCCCGCCAGCAGGCGCTATGAGGTACTGACCTGGGCAAATGCCAGACGGGGACGATATATCATTGAGGATGATTATGACAGTGAGTTCCGGGCCAATGGAAGACCTTTGCCGACATTGTTTGGCATTGACGCATTCGAAAAAGTAATCTACATGAATACTTTTTCGAAGTCATTAAGCCCGACGATCCGTATCAGTTATATGGTGCTGCCGGTGCATCTGATCAATCGTTATTATGAGAAGCTGTCGTTTTATTCCTGCACGGTGTCCAATTTCGAGCAATACACGCTGGCGGAATTTATTGCGAAGGGCTATTTTGAAAAACACATCAACCGGATGCGTCTCTTCTACAGCAGGCAGAGGAAGCGTCTGATCGACGCCATCGAGAAGAGTAGTCTGGGGGACAAGTGCGAGATCGTGGAGAATGAATCGGGACTGCATTTCCTGATCCGGTTCCGGACGGAACTGTCGGATGGGGTCATTGGAGAACGGCTGCAGGCAGATGGAATTCATATGCAGGCGCTGTCAGAGTATTATTTCACGCCGGATCAGCGGCAAGAGCATACCTTTATCATCAATTATTCCAATATTGATCTTGCAGGGCATGAGGATGTATTTGAAAAAATTGCCGCGATATGCAACAATTAAGGTACAAAAGTCGTTTTTACAGATAGCAGATATAGGGAAACGAAGGAGGGGCCTATGAAGAAAATGAATGTAAAAGTAACTGTTTTTCTCGGCGTGATCGTGCTGGCGGCGGTGGTACTTCTGCTGAATCTGGTGGAATTCCGCAGAGCGGTGGATCTCACGGTGCCGGGGATCCGGATGCCGAAGGAGAATGCCCTCGGAAAGCAGGAAGAGGTACAGGTGAGTGTCAGCGGAACTTATTATTACCGGGTACTGCCCTGGATTCACGGAAGCTCCTTCCACGGGCAGATTTCCTTCGTCGGGGCGGGAGAGGAACCGCAGAATTATTTCTTTACCTATGGGGGAAGCAGAGGATTTGGGAAGGACGGAACAGGAGCCGGCTGGATTGGAACTCCGGATGCGCAGGATACCGTAGCGATTTATGAAGCGGTGCAGAATGTGGAAAAAGGGATGATATCCGTAGAGGATCCCTCCGGCTATGTTTGCTATCCGGCGGCAACAACGGAAGAGGCGTATGCAATATCGGATGTAAGATATCCCGGAATGCTGGAAAGCACTGCAATGACGGCATCTTGCGACATCTTTCTGCCGGAGGGCTGTCCCCAGAAGATCGGCTGCAGCTTCTGTGAGGAGGATTACGACTACGTGGAAGATGCCGATACCGTAGAGCAGTTGTGGCAGGAATTTATACAGCTTTCCGGAAAAGTGACGACGGATCCGATCCCGCCGGAAGAGATGGTGGAAGGCGTGGGATATTTTCAGTTCGTCTATGCAGACGGCGAGACGCGTTCGTTCCGCTATGCCTCGGAAGAACAGGGGCTATGGACAGGGGAAGAGGAACGTTGTCTGGTGGATGGAAAGGCTTTCTATGACTGGCAGGAGCGTCTGACAGAAGCGGTGGAAAAGAGTACTTTGTAGCAAGGCACAATGAAGTAAAAAATAGAGTGTCGGGATGGAGAATGGAATGATATATGAAAACACAGTATAAAT
>JBNMJR010000261.1:0-3177 GCA_050873925.1 Acetatifactor sp. | reverse complement strand
GTCTGACCTTTACCGCCAGATAGGCATTGGTGCCTTCTGTGATGTAGGGCACGCCGTTCTCTGCATTTTTATACGCTGTATAGTCAGCAAATTTGTCCACGTCTCTGCCGGACTGGAATCCGAATCGCTGATACAGTGGGAACTCTGCCGCCTTACTGAGCACCGATACATTGAACACTCCGGTCTTCAATAACATATCGTGGGTATAATTTGCCTTATTGATGCAAATACAGATCTGATTCGGAGAAGATGCCGCCTGAATTGCCGTATTGACGATACAGCCGTTTGCTTTTTCCGCATCCCTCGTGGTTACGATGTATAATCCATAGCTTAATTTGTACATTGCCTTTTTGTCCATATGAGTTCTCCTTTTCTATTGCCACTTGTTTCTCTTTAGTATCTCTGAACTGTTATATTTTATTTGTCCTGCATTTCTTTTTTCTCTATTTCTACATCTTCTATATCATGATTATAATATAATCAAAATTATCTGTCAATAATATTAGTAATGATTCTTATTTTTGTTTTCAAAAAAATAACACCGGTACCAACCAATACCGGTGTTACACATATCTCTTATAAATCATTCATTCTGCCGGATCACATAACGATGTCCGGCTCGAACACCACATCTGCTACCGCAGTAAACAGTGTCTCGTGGTCACTTTCTCCTAATAAGTTACCACATTATGATACACTCTGTAATACCCGTCTCCCAGATCCACCAGCTGCAACTGGATCGCGAAATAATCCATGCCGAGATTTTTCAACACATCCACCACATAGCCCTGCTCATAGGCTCCGGTGTTGTAGGACTGCTCGATGGTACCCCACAGGCTCTTGGACACCACATTATCAAAATGCTGGTCTCCGCTTCCCAGAGCAGTCAACTGCTTCTTACAATCCTCATAATAAGAACTCAGGTCTGCCAGCGCATCGGCTCTGGGTTCCGGTGTGACTGTAGCACCACTGTCGGAGCCGGTATTGCCGGAAGGATAACGCATGGGCTCCTGAGGGTTGGGATTGATATAATCACTCAGAGAATTGCCGGGCTGCCCCGGATCTGTGCTTCCGTCTCCCGGCTGTCCGGGATCCGTACCGTTCCCGTTCGCAGTGTCACCGGGACTTTGGGTTCCACCATTCGGATCCGGTGTTGCCGCATTCCCCTGGGAAGGCTGTCCGGCATCTGCCGCCCCTGTCGTTGTCGTGTCCGCCTGCCTGTAGGCCGTGCCGTTGCAGGCCGGCAGATAGACCGACAGATTCTGTCTCACATGGGTGGAGGCAAAGTCCGCATCCGTCTTGTTGAAATAATCATAGCGAAGGGTACTTGCGTCATCCCAGGTCACATCCACATTATAATAGCCATCGTCCAGCTTCACGATATTCCAGGCATGGTCCCCGCCGGAATAACCTGTACAGTAATAACAGGGAATCCCCAACTGCTGCAGCAGATACTGATAAGCTCTGGCATAACCGGCACACACACTCTTCCCGTTCACCAGTGCACTGTAGGCACTCTGGTTCATGTCCGCTGTCAGATCGTAGGTCACTGCCGCTGCCAGTGCATCGTGCACATACTTCTCTTTTTCATAGTCACTGCCAAGGGACGCTGCCCCGGAAATCAGATTCTGTGCCGCTGCATCAAATCTCTGCTTTGCACTCTCCAGATCATTTGCCGTACTGTTATATTTTAAATCAATCTCCACGCACTGCCCGTTTGCAAGATACTTGCTGGAATATCCGGTCTCCATCCAGAACAGCTCCGGATGATCCCCGATGACCGCCTCGAAAGCTGTCTTCACGTCACTGGCGGACACTGTCTTCTCCGGGGCAAATTTATCTGTCAGGTCCTGTGCATTGGCATAGATCTGCCGGTAAACGGACTGCTGATTCTCTGTCAGCATCTGGTAATAAGGATATTCCTCTGCGGAAAAAGATAATCCGTCTCCCGTTTCTCCGGAACCTAATGTCTCTTCCAGATTCTGTGCTTCCTGATCGGGAATCTGCTGTTCTTCCGGCTGAATCGGCTGGAAGCCGGTCTTGCCGCCCACATCCTCCGGAATCTGCAGCTGATCCAGCGCCGGAGCCACATAGCCGTTCATTTCGCCCGGCATACCGTTGGGAAGCGTCACACTGATATTGCTATTCCCGGAATTCTGTCCACCTGCGGTTTCTTCTGTCCCGGTCGTTGCATCCGCCGTATTGCCATACAGTTTCTGCGCCAGAGAACTGGTCATATTCGGGTTCAGTGCAAATACCAGAATTCCACCGCACAACAGCAGACACAGCACCGCAATTCCTATCATGATCTTATTGACTATCTTCATCTTTATGCTCCTATCAGGCCGGGCTTTCTACCTTGCAGCACTGCCCGGATTTATTTTAAAGCTCTTTTCTGCCACGACTACTGTTCCTCTTCCGCGGCAAGTAGTCCTTCCGCAGAATAGCGGTTCGTCGCATTCCACAGGATCCATTCTTCATACCCTGCATCATAGACCGCCTGGATCTGTTCTCTGATCTGTGTTCCGTTATAGGAGATATGTCCCGGAACCCAGGTGGCGGTAAACGCCTGCAACCAGGGTCTCACTACGGCCCGCCCGGCCTCCGGAATCTCCTGCAATTCTTCTGCGGAGCCCTGCATGGCGGCCGACACCGTCTCGTAAGGATGGGCATCCGGCACCTTCAGGCCGAACACACCGTTGGCATAATGGGAGGGATATACCATGGGGCTGATGGCATCCACCGTCTGTCCCAGTGCCGTGTAATCCTGCCCTACGGTCTGTACATCCGTCTCGCTGCCAATGATGGTGCCAAATACATCCGCCGTGACCACACAACCCTTTTCATGTAGTCTGTCTCCCGCATAGGAGAGAAAATCCTGTATGGCCTGCCGCTTCGGATAGGCTTCCATGTCCACTCCGTAGTCCGCCGCATTGGCATCCGATCCCACCGGAAATCTCACATAATCATACTGGATCTCATCAAACCCCAGATCCGCCGCCATCTCTGCGAGCTCCGTCAGGTATTCCCAGACCTCCTGTCTGTAAGGATTCACCCAGGCCAGCCCATTGGCATCTGTCACCGGCTTGCCGCCCGCCCCTGTCAGTGCCAGTTCCGGCTGTGCCGCTGCCAGAATGGGATCCTTGAAGCATACGATCCGCGCAATGGTATAAATAT
>JBNMJR010000260.1:0-3182 GCA_050873925.1 Acetatifactor sp. | reverse complement strand
CGGCGATTCTGGCGGCGGATCCCAGACCGGTATTCGCAACATCCATTTTCGGTTTCAATGACGAACCGGATCAGGAACTGGCGGAGAAACTGCGCCGTATTGTGCGAAAATACGCAGCAGAGCGTCTGATCTATACCGACGGATTACAGATATTGAATAATCCTTGCTTCATCTCAGCGGATCTGGTGCATCCCGGTGTGCAGGGACAGCAGCAGATCGGGGAAAGATGGAGCCGGATAATGAAAGAATATTTAACAGCGAAGAACTGTCACTCCGTCTCCGACCGATAATAATTCCGGTATTTTAACGGTGTCATATTCCGGTATTTTTTAAACACCCGCTCAAAATAAGTAATATTTTCATAGCCCAACTGTTCCGCAATGGAAGTGATGCTGTCATCTGTTTCCAGGAGGAGCCGGTGGGCTTTTTTGATGCGGTTGACATTCAGGTAATCATTGATGGTAAAACTGGTGACTTCCTTGAAAATACGGCTCAGGTAAAATTTGTTGATATAGAACCGCCCGGCGAGATCTTCCAGAGAGATCCGCTCGGTGCAATGCTCCACGATATAGTGTGCCACTTCATCGACCTTCTGATACTTCGGGTTCGGATGCTTGGCCGGGGAAGGGATGGCGGGCCCCGCAGGCTGCAGGCGCAGAACAGCAATGAAAAATTCTGCCAGTTTCGTCATGGCAGCCAGAAGATAGCCGGGCTTTTTGTTGATCAGCTCGGAAGCAATGTCCTGCAGCAAAGACTGGATAAAGGAGCGCATTTCCTCCGGAAGCGTCAGAATACTGCCCTGCTCTGTGAAAAAGCTCTGTAGCTGCAATCCTCCGAAAGATGACAGAAAGGAAGAAAAAGGCTCTTCCATGATCCCCAGAACGATCCGGTCATGATGTGGTCCGGCGGAAGCCGTACCGGTGCGGTGGATCTGCTCCTTGTCAATGAAGACCAGTGTTCCCGGGGTGACCAGATAGGTCTGCTGGTTGATAAAATAATACCGTTCGCCCTCCAGAAGATAATAAATCTCATATTCTTCGTGAATGTGCCGGACATTCATGGAATAGTCATAGTCACGCACCACACGGTCAATATGGATGTTGTTTGCAATCGCATTATAGAGCCAGTGATCCTGCACCGTTGTACCTCTGGTGGTGCCTGTTGCCTCTGCGGTATTCTGTGTGGGAAAAAGCTGCGTGTCTGCCATAAAATCCTCCGTCCGTTCGGATCCTTCTTTTTTCAAATCATGGAAAATAAAAGTCAATATAGTACGAAAATGATGAAAAATACGCAAATAATAGCAAGATTATTATACAGCCATGAGCTATAATGTGCAATAGAGAGAAGGATGTGGGGCTGAAGGAGCGGAGGATCCCGGGGCCCGGAAACTCATAAGGAGGATACAAAAATGGAGTATGCAAACGGAAAAGTAAAAGATTTACAGATTGCCTATATCGGCGGAGGATCCCGGGGCTGGGCATGGACATTTATGACGGATCTGGCCATGGACGAAGAACTGTCCGGCACCATCCGCCTGTATGATATTGACGCGGAGGCGGCAAAACACAATGAGATCATCGGCAATAGACTCTCTGCAAGAGAGGATGTGGTGGGCAAATGGAATTATACCGTTTCCGACAGTTTACAGTCCGCATTAACCGGAGCGGATTTCATCGTGATCTCTATTCTTCCGGGAACCTTTGATGAAATGGCGGTGGATGTACATATGCCGGAACGACTGGGAATCTACCAGTCCGTAGGAGATACCGCAGGCCCCGGCGGCGCCATGCGGGCACTGCGTACGATCCCCATGTATGTGGAGATCGCACAGGCCATCAGGGCGTATGCACCGAAAGCCTGGGTCATCAACTACACCAACCCCATGTCTCTGTGCGTGAAGACATTGTATTATGTTTTCCCGGAAATCAAAGCCTTCGGATGCTGCCATGAAGTATTCGGTACCCAGAAAGTGCTGAAGGGTATTCTGGAAGAGACCATGGGACTTGAGGATGTGAAACGTGAGGATATCCAGGTCAATGTACTGGGCATCAACCATTTCACCTGGTTCGACTACGCTTCCTATAAGGGAATCGATCTGTTCCCCCTTTACCGGAAATATACCGAGGAGCACAAGGAGGATGGCTATAAGGAAGTAGATCGGAACTGGATGAATTCTACCTTTGACTGTGCTCATATTGTAAAATTTGATCTGTTCCGCAAATACGGTCTCATCGCAGCGGCAGGAGACCGGCATCTGGTGGAATTCATGCCCGGTGGAGAAGATAGTTATCTGAAAGATCCCGAGACAGTAAAGAGATGGAAATTCGGCCTGACCACCGTAGACTGGAGAAAAAAGGATCTGCAGGAGCGCCTGGCAAAAAGTGCGAGACTGGCAGCCGGAGAGGAAGAGATCGAACTGAAGCCCACCGGAGAAGAAGGCATCCAGCTGATCAAGGCACTCTGCGGCCTGACCTGCAAGATCAGCAATGTCAACATTCCCAATACCGGACACCAGATTGCTAACCTGCCGGAAAGCGCGGTAGTGGAGACCAATGCGGTATTCGAGAGAGATGCCATCCGCCCGCTGTATGCCGGAGAACTTCCGGAGCAGATCAAAGAGCTGGTGGATCCTCATGTGGCAAACCACGAACGGATCCTGAAAGCAGCCATTCTGTGCGATTTCGATCTGGTGGTGGAGGCATTCATGGAGGATCCGCAGGTGAAAGGACGTGCCACCAGAGAGCAGGTGGAAGAGCTGGTAAGAGATATGCTTCGCGGCACGGCAAAATATCTGCCGGAAGGCTGGAAGAAATATCTGTAAGAACAAAATAGGAAAATGAACCCGAGAGGTGCTGCAGAAGGATAAGGCAGCACCTCTTTTTCTATGGGAAATTATTTGAGAAAAGAATAAAATCGACAGAAGAAGCATAAAGTCATTGTGAAAATGCACAAAACAAAGTGGAGTATTTTAAGAACAATATACAAACTTCCAAGGATTTACAGAAAACCACTTGCAACCTCTTCGTGGATGTGCTATGTTCTAGTTACAGCAACGGAAACGTTACCGGTAACCATACCGAAACCGTTTCCAATAAACCGACGGGAGTATAGCAAGAATCATGAAGGGATCCCGTTCCAACAAAAAAGGAGAGGCACGATTATGAAGAAGAAACTGGCAAGTG
>JBNMJR010000259.1:0-3214 GCA_050873925.1 Acetatifactor sp. | reverse complement strand
TGAGCTGGAAGCTATCTTCTTAAAGAGATTGAACAAGATGGTTCTGACCAAGGAAGAGGAGCTGAAGTTCAAGACTGCATTCATGCTGTTCGTAGGCAAGGAATATCACAAGCTTGACTGGGCTATGCAGCTGCACTATGGCTGTAAGCGTGACAACAATACTCTGATGTTCGAGAAGCTGGGTCCCGATACCGGTTACGACTGCATCAACAACTACGCTCCTTCCGCACAGATGGCTGACTTCCTGAACGCTCTGATCGTAACCGACGAGCTGCCCAGAACTGTCATCTACAGCCTGAACCCCAACGACAACCAGGCCATCGGTACCATCCTCGGATGCTTCCAGGATTCCACCGCTGTTGCCAAGATCCAGCAGGGTTCCGCCTGGTGGTTCAACGATCACAAGACCGGCATGCAGGATCAGATGATCTCCCTGGCTAACCTGGGCAACCTGTCCGGATTCGTTGGAATGCTGACCGACTCCAGAAGCTTCCTGTCCTACACCAGACATGAGTACTTCCGTCGTATCCTGTGCAACCTGATCGGTAACTGGGTAGAGAGCGGTGAGTTCCCTGCAGATTACGATACTCTGTCCGAGATCGTAACCGACATCTCCTACAACAACGCTAAGAGATACTTCAAGTTCCCTCTGGCATAAGAATTGTAAGAATAACGTAAATCCCCCGGCTGATGATTCAGTCGGGGGATTTTTATTGGCAAACCGGACGAACTCCCGGAGCGGCAGAAGGCTCTCCGGGTTTTGTTATGTAAAAAGGCGCTATTTTCGCTGAACAGGCAAAATAAAGAAATTCCGTACAAAAATTCCTGATTTAGGAACTTTTTTGTACGGAATTCATTGTTTTTAGGCTTTTTGCACCAAACTAACTTTCTATTTTATTATCTTATTACCGCTTGGTATCGCCGTCTTCTGCATCCTCCTCGGTGGTAATGGCGAAGGCGATATTGGTGGCGTGGTCTGCCACTCTCTCCAGTCCGGATACGATGTCGGAGAAGATCATGCCGGCTTCGGGAGAACACTCTCCCTTGGTCAGACGCTCCACATGCTTCTTCTGCAGTTCGCGTTCCTTCTCGTCTACCTGATCCTCCAGAGTAACGATTTCCTGCATATGGGATTCATCGCTCTTGGCGAACATCTCTACGGCATAGCGGATGATCTTGTTGACCATCTCCAGCATATCTCCCAGTTCCTTCTGAGCTTCCTTGCTGATGGAGATACCTTCTTCCTTACGCTGTCTGGCGGCATCCGCTACGTTCTCCGCATGATCACCGATACGCTCGATATCATTCACCACATGGAACAGGGCACCCAGACTGTTCAGATCCTCGATGGGCAGCGTAGTCTGGTTGATCTTCACCAGATAGTCCGTAATGGCATGGTTCAGGAAGTTGATGTTTTTCTCTACCTCATAGACTTCCTCGATGTCCTCTTCATCCAACGTGATCAGGGCATTCATGGCACGGTTTAAATTCTCCTCTGCCAGGGAAGCCATACGCTCCAGCTCCTTAATAACTTCTACCACTGCGGTAGCGGGATTGAACACCACTTTGTCGCCGATGTATTTCAACTGATAACTCTCTCTGTAGCCCACCTTCTGATCCTCTCCGGGTACGATCAGGTAAGTCATCTTGACCAGCCAGCCGGTGAACGGGAACAGCATAATTACCTGAGCAATCTTGATCAGCGTATGAGCGTTTGCTACGAATCGGCCGTTGTCCGCAGAAATGGATTTGATCAGTTCCACGATCTGATCTCCTGCCACGAACAGGGCAATGTAGATAATAACAGTACCGATGATATTGAACAGCAGATGGATCAGCGCTGCTCTCTTCGCATCCTTTTTACCTGTCATGGAGGCTAACATTGCGGTAGCGCAGGCACCGATGTTACATCCCAGGATAATGTACAGCGTAATAGGTAACGGCAGCAGATCCTGATTGGCCAACAGCAGTACGATGCTGACCGTTACGGACGAACTCTGAATAATAGCAGTCAGGGCAAATCCCATCAGGGTAGCTAAGAACGGGTTCTTCAGAGACATCAGCAGATTGACCACCTGAGGCTCATTCTTCATGTTCGCCATAGCCTGGGACATGGTGCTCAGACCTACGAACAGGATACCGAACCCGACAACCACTTCCGCCACCTTGCGGACTTTTTCCTTCTTCGTGAACATCATCACGACCACACCCACCAGCAGGATCAGCGGTGCTATTTTGGATAAATTAAAAGATACCAGCTGTGAAGTAATGGTGGTACCGATGTTGGCACCGAGGATAACGCCTGCCGCCTGATACAGATTCATCAGGCCGGAGTTAACGAAGCTGACGACCATGACCGTACAGGCCGAAGATGACTGAATGATACCGGTAAAAATAATACCGACGATCATTCCCATGAAACGGTTCGTGGTAAAGATTTCCAGAATACGACGAAGTCTGGCACCTGCTACCTTCTCGATGGAATCACTCATCAACTCCATTCCGAATAGAAACAGTCCCAGACCTCCTGCCATTGTCAATATTGTTCCAAAGCTCATTTTTAATCCCTCAATCTCTCTTGATTCTCTTACAAAAAACCAAAACAATTATTTTCAAATTTATTCTTATATAAACAATCCAAAATATATTTTACGAGATAGAATAAAAACTTGCAATGTAAATTTTACTTTTCTTTTACTTTTCTTTACAAAACTTTACGCAATTTCCACCGTTTTTGCGTAAAACAGCTGTTTTTCCTACGCATTTCGACCATCCGCAATATCCAGATCCAACTGGCTCTTCAATTCTTCCAGTGATCCGAATCTTCGTTCCGGGCGCCGGAAGCTCTTTAATGCCACTTCGATCTCCTGTCCGTAGATATCCTGATCAAAATCGTACAGATAAGATTCCACCCCCATCACTTTTTCAGAAGAAACTGTGGGTTTGGTTCCCACATTGCTGATGGCCTTGTAGGCCTTCCCATTATGACGCACTGACGCATAATAGACCCCGTTGGGAGGCAGAAGTTTGCCTGCGGGAGGCAGCAGATTCACCGTGGGAAATCCCAGGGTATGTCCGATATGGTTGCCATGCCCCACCGTTCCCACTAACGTATAGGGCATTCCCAGCATTTTTTCGGCTTCTTCCATCCGGCCCTCTTCCACCAGCTTGCGGATGTAAGTGGAACTGACTTCGATGCCGTTCACTTCGATCT
>JBNMJR010000258.1:0-3275 GCA_050873925.1 Acetatifactor sp. | reverse complement strand
GTTATGCGAAGTATTCTTTTGAGAATCTTTGTAAGGAAGATAGAGAACTGTGCCTGAAGGATGGAACAGAGAAGATTTTTTATAACTGTGTCTGCGATTCGGAGAAGATTCCGGAAAATTTGAAAGAGTTATATGATTATATCAGAGATGGCAAGGTCGGAGGAGACCTGACCCGGCGGATGGATGAAGCGGTGCGCAGGGCCAGAGAGAATGAAGAATGGAGGTCGGAATACATGAAAGAGTTGTTGCATGACGATGACGTTAGGGAAGAAGGAAGAGAAGCTGGTAGAGCAGAAGGCGCAAATCAGTTTGTGATGTTGATATCTCGAATGAATGCCGGAGGAGACACAGATAAGGTAGCACGGTTGGACGAGCCGGAAGTATTGCTGGCGATGCGGAAGAAGTATGCGATAGATTAGAAAAGCAGATTTGGTATAAATGTGCAATTGAAGAAGTATGGCTTGAAATTGGATAATTAAGGGGATTCTTAGGAGTCCTCTTTTATTATGCAAGAATACAGCGTTGTTTGTAATCAGGCCGCCGCAAGACATATTGCCCAAATTCGCCAGGTGCAGATTTTGCTATTTTGCCACGTTGACAATCGAGAGTCCATTTGCTATCCTCTATTCGTAAGCAGATTTTCTATTTCGAATTTCTATATCGGTGTAAACCGGTGTCTATGACTTCAGAGGAATCCCTGCTTAATTACCCAACAATCACAATAGAGCAGGAGAGGACAAGGCATAGAACGAATGGAAATTCGATTCTGCAAAAATACCAGTATATTCTCCTGTGGTAAATGCAAAGGAGAATGTGAATGGCAAAACGGTATGAAGAATTAACGATTTCAGATGATTTTATGGTAAGCGCCAAATATTCCTGCGGCTAGTCAAGAACCTCCTCTAAATCCATAATTATAGTTGGACTATTTCACTACAACAACTACAATTATGGAGGACAACATCATGGCAAACACCCGTAAACCCCGTGTTCCCAAAGAGGAACAGCTGAAACTTATCAATGAATGCCGCTCTAGCGGCATGACCGATATCGACTGGTGCCGCGAGCACGGCATCGCTGCCAGCACCTTTTATTACTGGGTAAAACAGCTTCGCAGGGAATCAGCCCAGATCCAGGAACCAGCCTACGGTCATTCTGAGCATCCCCGCCCCAGACAAGATGTAGTTCCCATTGATATCATACCAGAACACTTTCCACTGCCATACAACGATCCATCCCCTGATACTTACCATACTTTAGAGATCATTCTTGGCTCTGCTACGATCCGGGTCTCTGATAAGACGGATCCGGAACTGCTGTCCCGAACCCTGCAGATCCTGAAGGCAGTTGTATGTTAGGCGATATCTCCGGACTGGAACGGATCTACATCGTCTGTGGCTATACCGATATGCGCAAATCCATTGACGGTCTCTGCGCCTGCCGCAGAGACCGGATCAAAGCCCTGTTCCGTGATGCTGACGGTTTTGTACTGATCTATAAAAAGCTGACGGTACATGGAGGATACCAGTGGCCCAGGAAACAGTCCGAAGTCAGAAATCTGACCTGGAGAGAGTTTGACTGGCTCATGTCCGGTATCGATATCGACCAGCCAAAGGCTCTGAAACCGGAATAAAAACATGCACAGAAAAATGCCTGTAAACCGCATATTTTCAGCATTTTTCAGGGGTGATTATCCTTTAGGAAAACTGCTTTTTCTGGTATAATAAAGGTATCAGAACCTAGGAGAAAAAGCATGGCTTCCAGTGCAAAGGACATTCAGCTGCGAGAGCTGATGGATACCGTTTCACAACTGAAGACAATGATGGCCGAACAGACAGAGCTGATCCGTTCCCTCAGAACAGTTATCGATGAAAAGACTGCCCATGAAGCAGTGCTGCAGGAACAGGTGGACTATCTGACAAAGAAGCTTTTCGGCACTTCCAGTGAAAAGACACCTTTTGACATTCCGGGACAGCTCAACCTGTTCAATGAGGCAGAGGCGGAACAGGATCCTTTCCTTCCGGAAGAAGACTGCAGCGAAGAGCCACGCCCCAGAAAGAAAAAGGCTTCCCATGCGGAACTTTTCAAAGGTCTTACGGTACACAAACAGGTGATCCCGCTGGCAGAGGAAGATAAGATCTGTCCGATATGTGGTACACCAATGGAGCGCATCGGGGAAGAATACGTCCGCAGGGAGCTGGTATTCACACCTGCCAGATGTGAGATCTATGAGTACTATACGGAAAGCTATGGCTGTCCCAACTGCAAGGATGGAAAAGGTGATACCGAAAAAGCTGTGATCATCAAATCCAAAGCAGCACCGGCACTCATTGGGAAAGGTCCTGCTTCCCCTTCTACAGTTGCATGGACGATCTACCAGAAGTATGCGAACGGCATGCCCCTTTACCGTCAGGAGAAGGACTGGAAGGAATACGGGGCAGCCATCAGCCGTACGACCCTTGCAAACTGGATCATTTATAGTGCGGAGCATTATTTCCGGCCACTGTACGATTACTTCCATCGTCAGCTTCTACAGAGGGAGTTCCTCATGGCAGACGAGACCCGGGTACAGGTCCTGAAGGAACCCGGGCGGAGTGCTGAAAGCCAGTCATTCATGTGGCTGTTCCGCACCGGGGAAGATGGTCAGCCTGCCATTCTTCTATACGGATACACTCCGACAAGAAGCGGAAACAATGCGGCAGACTTCCTGGATGGCTTTCAGGGTTATCTGGAAACCGATGGCTACCAGGGCTACAATAAAGTGTCCGGCATAAAACGCTGTTCCTGCTGGGCACACATCCGCAGATACTTCGTGGATGCCATTCCGAAAGGGAAACAGCTGGATTACAACCAGCCGGCAGTACAGGGTGTCCACTACTGTGACCGCCTGGCAAGACTGGAAAGCACCATTACCAGTAAATGCGGGGCAGATCATGAAAAACGAAAGCAGATGCGTCTCGAGAAGGAAAAGCCGGTTCTCGAGGCCTTTTGGGCGTGGGTCGACAGCCAGCATCCCACCCGTAACACCCGACTGGACAAGGCTCTGACTTATGTGAAGAACCGTCGAGAGACTTCCATGACTTATCTGGAAGACGGGCGCTGCAGCTTCACCAATAACCTCAGTGAGAATGCCATCCGGCCGTTCACGGTGGGGCGTGAATATTCTTGTGCGGCAGAGCCGCCCGTCCGGTGTGGCGTGAGCCACCTGTCCAGACGGAATGAGCCACTTTATGATTTGAGTACTAATCTCGCAACGATTTATCTAAGCCGTATAC
>JBNMJR010000257.1:0-3302 GCA_050873925.1 Acetatifactor sp. | reverse complement strand
CCTCCGTGCGCTGTCCCACAAAGGTGATCACCAGCCATACCGCTCCCAGTACACAGAGCAGGTAGACCGCCGTGTTTAATAATTCTCTCATTACTCTATTCATCTGTCTATATCCTCTCCAGTGTCATTCGTCCCAGCTTGCCGCTCCGGAAATCATCGATCAGGATGCCTGAGGCTTTCCCCAGATCCAGTTGTTCTCCCTTGGCATAGCATTTGCGGCTCTCTGCCACTGCTTCCAGTATCTCTATGGGTTTTCCCTCAGGATCTGCCTCATAACGTTCCTGTAAAGCCTTCGGATACAGTTCCCTGATGGCTCCGATCAGATCACAGGCCAGTTCATCCGGAATCAGTATCTCGTCATTCATGGATCCGATGAATGCCAGACGCAGTCCCACCTGCTGGTCTTCGAATTTTGGCCACAGGATGCCGGGGGTATCCAGCAGTTCCAGTCCTTTATTCAGACGGATCCACTGTTTTCCCTTGGTGACGCCGGGCTTATTTCCCGTCTTGGCGCAGGCTTTCCCTGCAAAGGAATTAATGAAAGTGGATTTTCCCACATTAGGGATTCCCACTACCATAGCGCGTACCGGACGATTTACGATGCCACGCTTTCTGTCACGTTCAATCTTCTCCTTACAGACTTCCTGTACCAGCCCCTGGATCGACTTGATGCCCATACCGGTGCGGGAATTGATCTCCAATACGCCCATTCCCTGATTGGAAAAATACTCAACCCATTTCTTATTCCATACCGGATCTGCCAGATCTGATTTATTCAACAAAATGATACGGGATTTTCCTTTTCCCAGTTCATCGATATCCGGATTTCTGCTGCTGATGGGGATTCTGGCATCTACAAGTTCAATCACCAGATCGATCAGCTTGATATTTTCCTGCATCATACGCCTTGCTTTGGTCATATGACCGGGATACCACTGATAATTCATTTTCTATTCTCCTACTGTACTTTCTATTTGATAAAGCCGATGCCGTCCGTCCCGGATTTTAAGTGGAACCAGGCTTTGCCGATCATATCGCCCTCCTCCACCGGTCCGATGTTGGCGGATCTGCTGTCCTCACTGTTATTCGGATTGTCTCCGATGCAGAAGTATTCCTTGTTCCCAAGAATGATCTCGTTTTCCGCTATGCCTGCATCCAGGATCCGCTCCGTCACCCATTTACTTTCCTGCCCGTTGACATACAGAGTTCCGTCCGCGATCCTTACCTTGTCTCCCGGCCCTGCCACAACACGTTTGACATAATAATGGGAATTTTCATTGCCGTTTGGCAGAAATGCCACGACATCCCCTGCTTTGGGGGAAGATAAAATATACAGGAACCGGTCGATAAATATCTGCTGTCCGTTCTCCAGGGTCGGTTCCATGGACATGCCTACCACTCTGGTGGATTTTCCCAGAAAGATAACTACCACTGCAGCCAGAAATACCGACAGTGCAATGCCGAAGATCCAGCTGAAGATTTCTCTGAGCAGTTCCTGACTGATCTTTTTCTTCTTTTTGTAAAAACTTAATCCCTTGTTTCTCAATGTTCTGTCCTATCCCGCATAGTGTTTACAAGTCACAGTGTACCATATCCGTATTCCTTTTTCAATGTAACTATTCAGAACCCTGCCACACATTCGCAAAACCGCACGCTTCCCGTGCTTTCTCGTTGCTTACGCAGCTAGTTTTGCTCATGCGTGGGCGGTGACTCTATTCGAGTCACCTACGAATAGTCACATTTAAATAAATATAAAAGGCAGCTGTCAGAAACAGCTGCCCCTCTCCGGTCAATGCAATTATTTAACTAATTCCTTAACCTTTGCCTTCTTACCAACACGATCTCTTAAGTAATTCAGCTTAGCACGTCTTACTTTACCTTTTCTTACAACTTCGATCTTCTCTACGTTGGGAGAATGTAAAGGCCAAGTCTTCTCTACGCCGATACCGTTGGAAGTCTTTCTAACAGTGAAAGTCTCTCTGTTGCTGCCGCCCTGTCTCTTCAGTACAACACCTTCGAATACCTGGATTCTCTCACGGTTACCCTCTTTGATCTTGCCGTATACCTTAACGGTATCGCCGACTTCAAACTGATCAACGGTTGCTTTTAACTGTTCTGCTTCGATCTCTTTGATAATGTTACTCATAATGAGCCTCCTTCATAAAATGGATGTTCTTAATACCCTTATTGGTAGCAGAGGACCATCTCGTTTTCACAACATTCAGATTTTACCATAAGCCTACGTAAAAAGCAAGCTTTATTTCCGGCAATAATGCACTATTCTTCTCCACGATACAGCCACCAGATCACGGGGTCCGACAGGTTCAGTCCCAGGCTTTTCTGTAATGCCATGGATGCCTCGTTCCCATCTACAATATGCGCATAAGGAATGCAGCCCTGCGCTCTCTGATAATTGATCAGATAGCTCTCCAGAGCGGCCGCCAGTCCCCGTCTGCGATAAGCCTCATCGATGTAAAGCATTCCCATACTGCCGTCATCATGGATTCCGATAAATCCTGCCAGCGCGCCGTCCACATATGCACCGAAAACACATTTGCTCTCAATGCGTCCTTTCACATAGCCGGTATTCAGCAGGCCGTAATGCGCCTCCACATACGGGCGTTCTGCCTCCGTAAGCAGCCGGATATCCTTATGCCGGACCGGCAGGGCTTCTCCTCTGGTATAATAGGCCTGTGCGCACTGTAAGCCTTCATGGTATCCCATCCGCTTGCAGATAATATCATTCCACTGGTCTGTTACTGTGGTAATGCTTCTGCCTTCTACTTCCTTCGGTACAAGCTCCAGCATCCTGTTCAGCTGTTCTTCCGTCTCTGCATTGAGCATGACATTACCGTTTTCCGGCAGATAGATCAGTACATTTTTTCCTTCCGCATAGAGCACTTCGCCATAACCTCTGGCCAGTGTCTCCATCATATGAATGAAAATGCGCTTCTTCGCGGAAAGTTTTTTAATAACCCGCTGTTTTTCCTGATATTTCGCATAGAGATCCGGACGGCGTTCTTCCGTACGGTGTTCGGACTGTTCCAGACGCCAGGCCGTGATCTTTTTATGATTGCCGGACAAAAGTACCTCCGGCACTTTCTTCCCGTGCCATTCCTCCGGACGAGAATACTGGGGATATTCCAGCAGATCGTTATGAAAGCTCTCTGTCTCAGCGGATTCATCGTTATTGAGCACACCGGGCACCAGTCTCGCTACGGCATCCACCACTACCATGGCCGCCAGTTCTCCGCCGGTGAGAACATAATCACCGATGGAAATATAATCCGTCACGATCTCGT
>JBNMJR010000256.1:0-3320 GCA_050873925.1 Acetatifactor sp. | reverse complement strand
GGCAATGCCGGAATCCGTCTGACAGTAGCGGACCAGGCGATAGACATCATTGATGCTGGAATCCATGGACTCCGACAGCAGCCGCAGGCTGGTCTCGGTGGACTGGATCAGTGTGTTCTGTAAATAGTGCTGGAAAATATAATAACTGAACACGCTGATCAACAGACACATGCCCAGGATCGCGCTCAGAGTGAAAAGCAATATGCGATTTCGTATGCTTTTTGAGTGATATACAGTCTTTTTCATGCATTTAGTATAACATAACGGAAGAAAAAAGGTAGTTGGAAAAACAAGATGCTAAAAAAAGTGCATATTAAAATAAAAAAGTACATTTTTAGAAAGCGCTTTCAGAAAAAATGTAAACAAATTATAAAAAATTGTGAATACTATTATAAATTTTTCCATGTCATGTCACAGCCTTTTTCGTTATACTTTAATTACAGTCAAGGAACCGACAGAATAACGGATCCGCGACAGACGTAACACAGTATCAAATTAACAGGAGGGTTTACATGAAAAAGAAAGTATTAAGTTTAGTACTGACAGCAGCAATGATGACAACCATGCTTGCAGGATGCGGCAGCTCCGATAACGGCAGCACAACAGCTTCCAGCGGTGAGGCACCCGCAGCAGCAACCACTGAGGCTGCAGCAGCTTCCACCGAAGCAGCACCTGCAGAAGAAGTTACTTTAAAGTGGGCTATCTGGGATCAGGAGACCACACAGTACTGGGGAGATATCAAGGACGCATATGAAGCATCTCATCCCGGTGTAACCATTGAGATGGTAGACCTTGGTTCTACCGATTACATGACCGTTCTGGCAACCGAGCTTTCCGGCAGCGGATCCGATTTCGATGTAGTAACCATCAAGGATGTACCCGGATATGCAACTCTGGTACAGAAGGGATCCATCCTCGCTCTGGATGATTACATTTCCAAGGATGGCGTAGATTTAAGCAAATACGCAGGTGTTACCGATCAGGTAACTGTAGACGGAAGCCTGTATGAACTGCCTTTCAGAAATGACTTCTGGGTACTGTTCTACAATAAGGATCTGTTCGATGCCAAGGGTGTTGCTTATCCTACCAACGATATGACCTTTGATGAGTACGATGCTCTGGCAAGAGAGATGACCGATACCACCTTTGGTTCTCAGGTATACGGTGCTCATTACCACACCTGGAGAAGTGCGGTTCAGCTGTTCGGTGTTCTGGATGGCAAGCACACCATCCTGGATGGCAACTATGATTTCTTCAAGCCTTACTATGAGATGGTTCTGAATCAGGAAGCTGATGGCGTATGCAGAAAGTACACTGATCTGAAGACCGAAGGCTTACATTATTCCGCAGCATTCTCCGGTGGAGACGTAGCTATGATGAATATGGGTTCCTGGTTTATTGCAACCATGATCTCCAATCTGCAGTCCGGCGAATATGATTCCAGCCTGTGCGGTAACTGGGGCATTGTTAAGTATCCTCACGCTGAAGGCGTAGAGCCCGGTTCCACTCTGGGTACCATTACCGGTCTGGCTGTTACCACTGCAAGTGATACTCCCGATGCATCCTGGGATTTCGTTAAGTGGGTAAGCGGTGAAGAAGGTGCAGCAGTTATGGCTTCCAGCGGTAACTTCCCTGCAATTATGACTGATGAAGTAGTAGACATGATCTCCGGTCTGGAAGGATTCCCTACCGACGAAGCCAGCAAAGAGGCTCTGACCGTATCCAACCTGTACCTGGAAGTTCCTTACGCTCCCAACGTATCTGAGATCAACTCCGTTCTGGATTCCTATCATGGAAGCATCATGACCGGTGAGATGAGCATTGATGATGGTATCGCAGCTATGAACAAGGCAGTTGCAGATATCCAGGCTCAGTAATTAAGAACTTCTCTATAAAAGTATTGAATGTTTGTTGAATGTTGAATAAGACAGAGGGGTCGTACCTACGGCCCCTTTCTTATCAGACAAAGACGCAAAAGATGACACAAAAAGCGTTTGAAAGGAGAATTGTTATGCGGAAATTAAGCCGTCAAACCAAAAGAGATCTGGTGGCCTACTCCTTTATTGCACCTAACTTTATCGGTTTCTGCGTATTTACTTTGATCCCCATTATTTTTGCCTTTGCCCTTGCTTTCATGAAATGGGACGGAAGCAATCCGATCCAGTGGGCAGGCTTAAGCAATTTTACAAGACTGTGGAAAGATACCTTCTTTATCGCAGCATTTAAAAATACCATTATCTATTGTATCGGTACCGTGCCGCTGACCATGATCGCATCCCTGGCACTGGCTATCGTGTTAAATCAGAAAGTAATAGGAAGAGGTATTTTCAGAACCCTTTCCTTTTTCCCATATGTAGCATCTCTGGTAGCAATCACCGCAGTATGGAAAATGCTGTTTCACCCCTCCAAGGGACCTGTGAACAACATCCTGTTGAATGTATTTAACGTACCGCAGGATCAGCTTCCCCAGTGGTTCACCGGCAGTCTGGTACTGTTCTCCATGATCCTGTTCAGCGTATGGAAATACATGGGTTATTACATGGTAATCTACCTGGCAGGCTTACAGGGTATTTCTTCCGAACTGTATGAAGCAGCCAGCCTGGATGGTGCGAATACCTGGCAGAAATTCCGTTATGTGACCTGGCCGCAGTTGTCTTCCACGACTTTCTTCGTAGTAGTCATGCTGACAATCAACTGCTTTAAGGTTTACGATATCGCCATCATGCTGGCGGGCGGCGGAAGCGGCGAATTAACCACATCCGCAACCGTTCTTGTATACTACATCTATCAGAAAGCATTTATTGACTGGGATCTGGGCTACTCCAGTTCTGTAGCAATGGTACTGTTCCTGATGGTACTGCTCGTAACGATCATCCAGTTCCGCGGTCAGGCAAAGAGGGAGAAAGCATAATGGCAATCTTGGCTTTGAAGGTCCTGGATAAGGACAGCAATACCATCTGCGTCAGCAGTGGTGAGGACTTCGTGGATCTGGTCTGTACCCACACTTATGAAGAGGGTGACCGGATCGTACTGGAGACGGATGAGAAGAATATTCACGTACATTTACAGGTGGATGACGCACTGGGAGAGGCCTTCGTATACATAACCGACAATGTATCCTATTATGTTCCCTTCGGAGAAAAAAGGATCAGCATGTCCCCCAAGGTATTTTCCGGCAACAAGCATTATCTCTATGCGGAAGTGGCAAGAGAAGATGAGATCGCAGCCTACCGGAACCTGGCACTGAATCCGGCGGACCAGCATATGGATGTTCCCTGTTATCCCCACGCAACAGCCAATGTGGAGACCAGAGGCGAGAG
>JBNMJR010000255.1:0-3357 GCA_050873925.1 Acetatifactor sp. | reverse complement strand
TTTTAAATGCAGTCCCGGTAGTCATCAGTTACAAATTCATTGGAAAAAAGTTCACCGGTTATTCCTGCCTGATGATTGTGGTGAGCGGTATCTTAACGGATATTGTGCCGGCTTACCCGGTGACGGAGGATATTCTGCTGATCGCTATTTTCGGCGGCCTGATCAACGCACTGGCCATCAGCCTGTGCCTGTTCGCCAATGCCACCAGCGGCGGTACAGATTTTATTGCGATCTTCCTGTCGGAGAAATACGGCATTGATTCCTGGAATTATATTTTCGCGGGAAATGTGGTGATCCTTGGAATCGCCGGTGCGCTGTTCGGCTGGGACAAGGCGCTGTACTCCATTATTTTCCAGTATACCTCCACCCAGGTACTGCATGTGCTGTACAAGCGGTATCAGAAGCAGACACTGATCATCGTGACCAAGCGGCCGGAGGATGTCTACGAAGCTATTGCGGAGATCACCCATCACGATGCCACCCTGATCAAGGGAGAGGGTTGTTACTCCAAACAGGAATGTGACGTGCTGTATTCCGTGGTGGGGCGGGATGAAGTGAACAAAGTCGTGAACACGGTGCGGGAGACCGATCCGCAGGCCTTCGTCAACATGATCCGTACGGAAAATCTGGCGGGCCGGTTCTACCAGAGACCGAATGACTGATAATTGATAAAGATAAGAAAAAGAAGAGCCTGAGCGTCGGCAGTTTAGCTGACACTCAGGCTTGCGTATTTTTTCGGGGAAACGCCCACGGCTTTGGTGAAGGCCTTGAAGAAATTGCTGTAGTCCGTGAAGCCGCTGCGCTCGAAGGCTTCCATGACATTACCGTTCTCATTCAGAACAGCCTTGGCGATACTGATGCGACGGGCGGTAATGTATTTGTTGATGGTAGTGCCGGTGGCGGATTTGAAGATCCGGCAGATATAGGATTCGCTTAAGTAGAACTGCCCGGCCAGCTGTTCCACGGTAATGGGCTGGGAGATATTCTGATTGATGTAAGCCAGAATGTCGTCCACCTGATGGTTGTAGCGGTAATTGCTGTCTTTGTATTCGGCAGCATCCGAGACAGGAGTTTCTCCGGTGGCCGTCTGCTCCGCACTGCGGGCGAACAGGGTGTTGAGCATGACCATGAGCTCCATGAAGGCGGCGTATTCCGTGATGTCATGGGCGAAACCTTCCGCCGAGGTGATCTTGTTGATATAATAGAGGAAACGCTTCTGTTGTTCCTTGTTGAGCGAAAGCTTATGGGAAAAGGGAACACTGCGGTGGGTGAAGCAAAAGCTCAGATCTGTCTCTTTTGTGGAGATCTGTTTCATAAAATCCGGTGCCACAGACAGAACGATACGTTCGTGGACGGAGTTGTCGATCTGGGTCAGTTTGTGGCTTTCGTACTGGTTGATGATAAAGAGATCTCCCGGGGCAATGGTGTAGAAGCAGTTGTCAATGAGGAACTGTTTGCCGCCGCAGATGGAATAGTAGATCTCGTAACAGTCATGGATGTGCATGTCCATGGCTTTTTCTTCTTTATATAAGTGGGCAATGGCAAAGGTCCCGGAGGTTTTACAATTTTCTATGGCTGTTTTACAGGAGGTAAGTTCTTCCATTTCTTTCATCCTTTTCACTTTTTCTTTTATTAAACACCAAAAGTTCAAAATTTGCAATGTTTAGATTGAAATATGAAAAGACTTTGAGAATCTTTTCTAGTATACTTAATTCATGCAAAAGAGAAAAGCATTTACAGCCCTCCAAAATTTTTATAAAAATAAGTAAAAATGTGTTGGAAATGGTTACAGTGATATGTTATAATGTAAGTGCTTTCATAAAAAGGTATCATTCAATGACGGCACGCAGGCCGTCCGTTGAGGAAAGAGAGGCGTAAGGTGGAACTTAGAACAGCAGTATCACCAAGAGATGTGAAGCATTATACCACAGAGCGTCTGAGAGAAGAGTTTCTGATCCAGAATCTGTTTGTACCCGGCGAGATCAAGCTGGTGTACAGTCACATCGACAGAATCATTACAGGAGCAGCAGTCCCTGTAACCCCTATCACTCTGACCGCAGGAGATGAGCTCCGTGCAGAGTATTTCTGCCAGAGAAGAGAACTGGGTGTGATCAATATCGGCGGCGCAGGTATGATTACCGTTGACGGCAAAGTGTACAAGGTAGGCTACAAGGAAGCCATGTACATAGGAATGGGCTCCAAGGAGATCATTTTCGCCAGCGAAGATGAGAAGCAGCCCGCTAAATTTTATCTGAATTCCGCTCCCGCACATAAGACTTATCCGACCGTGCTGATCAAGCCGGAAGGTACTCCCGAAGAGGGCGTGGTCATTGTAAAGGATGAGAATAAAGTAGAGCTGGGTACTCTGGAGGATGCCAACCACAGAGTGATCTGCAAGTATATCCTTCCCGGACAGGTAGAGAGCTGTCAGCTGGAGATGGGTATGACGAAGTTAGAGCCCGGCAGTGTATGGAACACCATGCCCTGTCATACACATGACAGACGTATGGAAGTATATCTGTATTTCGATATGCCTGAGGATGCATTTGTTATGCACTATATGGGCGAGCCCGATGAGACCCGTCACATCGTAATGCGTAACGAAGAAGCAGTGATCTCCCCCAGCTGGTCCATCCATTCCGGATGCGGTTCCAGAGCATACACTTTTATCTGGGGTATGGTCGGAGAGAATCAGGACTTCGACGACATGGACGGCGTTGACAACAGAGATCTGAAATAAGATCCTTTGGAAATGTAACTAAAATAACAGTTTTTATAAAGAAAAGGAGAAAAAACAATGTCTGAATTCACTAATTTCTCACTGGAAGGTAAGGTTGCACTGGTTACCGGCGCATCTTACGGTATTGGTTTCGCTATCGCTTCCGCATACGCTGAGTGCGGTGCAACCATCTGCTTCAACGATATCAAGCAGGAGCTGGTAGACAAGGGAATCGCTGCATACGCTGAAAAAGGCATCAAGGCTCACGGTTATGTATGTGACGTTACCAACGAAGAAGCAGTTAATGCTATGGTAGCTCAGATCGAGAAGGAAGTAGGCACCATCGATATCCTGGTTAACAACGCAGGTATCATCAAGAGAATCCCCATGACCGAGATGACCGCAGATCAGTTCCGTCAGGTAATCGACGTAGATCTGAACGCACCTTTCATCGTATCTAAGGCAGTTATCCCTGCAATGATCAAGAAGGGGCATGGTAAGATCATCAACATCTGTTCCATGATGTCCGAGCTGGGTCGTGAGACCGTATCTGCATACGCAGCAGCTAAGGGCGGCTTAAAGATGCTGACCAAGAACATCTGCTCTGAGTACGGTCAGTACAACATCCAGTGTAACGG
>JBNMJR010000254.1:0-3371 GCA_050873925.1 Acetatifactor sp. | reverse complement strand
GGCATGTATTCTGCCTGAACGATTATGTAAGCTGGTCCGCTCCGGTGGACCGGCTGGGAGAATGGAAGTACGAGGGCGTGATTTACCGGAAAAATCAGGATCCGCTGAATCCTGAGGGGAAAATGTGCCTGTATGCGCCGGATGTGACACAGGGGCCGGATGGGAGATATTATCTGTATTATGTTCTGGACAAAGTGTCAGTGATATCTGTTGCAGTTGCCGGACAGCCGACGGGACCGTATGAGTTTTACGGATACGTTCATGATGCGGAGGGAGAGAGGATCGGGGAACGGCCGCAGGATGAGCCGCAGTTTGATCCGGCAGTACTGACAGAAGGACAGCATACGTATCTGTATACCGGATTCTGTGCAGCACAGGATACTTTCAGACATGGGGCAATGGAAATGACATTGGAAGCCGACATGCTGACAGTGACAGAAGAGCCGGTTTTTGTGCTGCCGAATGCGGCATACGGAAAAGGAACCGGATTTGAAGGACATGAGTTTTTTGAAGCACCTTCCATCCGGAAAAAGGGAGAATGGTATTATCTGATCTATTCTTCTGTGGTCATGCACGAATTGTGTTATGCCGTCAGCAGGGATCCACGGAGCGGATTCCGCTACGGGGGAGTCATTGTCAGTAACTCAGATATTGGTATTGTTGACGGAAAACCTGCGGGTAAGCCAATGGCCTACGGGGCAAACAATCATGGAAGCATTGTAGAAATTCTGGGAAAATGGTATATTTTTTATCACAGACATACCAATCACTCCTGGTATAGCAGGCAGGGATGCGCTGAGGAGATTCTTTTTCATGGAGAGCGCATAGAGCAGGCGGAAATGACGTCCTGCGGATTGAACGGCGGACCGCTGCGGGGAGAAGGCACGTATCCGGCATATATAGCATGTCATCTTTTTACGGACCGGGAAGAGATTTATGTAGGCGGTGAAAAACAGCCGTATATTATGCAGGATGGCAGGGACGGAGAACAGGATACAGCCTACATTACCAACATAACGGACAGTGCAACTGCGGGTTTACGGTATTTCGACTGCAAAGGCGTCAGGAGACTGGGGATTTTCGTAAGAGGATACGCCAGGGGAATATTTGAAGTACGGACCGCATGGAATGGAGAAATTTGTGGGAGAATTCCGGTGGATTTTACCAATGTGTGGGAGTATTATGAGGCAGAAGTAAGCGTGGAAGATGGTGTGAAAGCAATATATCTGACTTTCCGGGGAGAGGGAACGGCGGATCTATTGTCATTTTCTTTTGTAAAATAAGTCATCATAGGTGAAAAGAGAGGTTTTATATGAGTACAGAGACCAGAGAATACGCAAAAAAGCTGACAGCGCAGATGACACTGGAAGAAAAAATGAGCCAGATGCTGTATGAATCACCGGCAATAGAGAGACTGGGGATTCCTGCCTATAACTGGTGGAATGAGGCACTGCATGGAGTGGCGAGAGCCGGAGTGGCAACGGTATTTCCGCAGGCAATCGCCCTTGCAGCAACTTTTGACGAAGACCTGCTTCAGGAGATCGGAGATGTGGTTTCGACCGAAGGAAGAGCTAAATTCAATGAATTTTCCAGAAAGGGAGACCGCGGAATTTATAAGGGACTGACTTTCTGGGCTCCCAATGTCAATATTTTCAGGGATCCCCGATGGGGAAGAGGCCATGAGACTTACGGAGAGGATCCTTATCTGACCGGACGATTGGGATGTGCTTATATCAGAGGATTACAGGGACCGGACAGAGAACACCCGAAGGCTGCGGCCTGTGCAAAGCATTTTGCGGTACACAGTGGACCGGAGGCTCTCCGCCACGAATTTGATGCCAGAGTATCAAAGCATGACTTGTATGACACCTATCTGTATGCTTTTAAGCGCTGCGTCAAAGATGCCGGAGTGGAAGCGGTTATGGGAGCGTATAACCGGGTCAACGGGGAACCGGCATGTGGAAGCAGGACACTGTTAAAGGACATTCTGCGGGAGGAATTCGGATTTGAAGGACATGTGGTATCGGACTGCTGGGCCATCAATGATTTCCATCTGCATCATCATGTGACGGGGATCGCGGAAGAATCTGCTGCAATGGCGGTGAACAACGGCTGTGACCTGAATTGCGGCAATGCTTTTTTGCATTTGCCGAAGGCTTATGAGATGGGACTGGTGAGCGAAGAAGTCATCACGGAAGCGGTAGAACGTCTCATGGAGATCCGGATCCGTCTGGGCATGATGGAGGATTACCCTTCTCCTTATGCGGATATTTCCTATGAGAAAGTGGAGTGCCCGGAGCATGTAAAGCTGTCTGTGGAAGCATCCCGGAGAAGTCTGACGTTATTGAAGAATAAAGAAGAATTTCTGCCGCTTGAGAAAGAAAAAATCCGCACCATTGCGGTGATCGGACCAAATGCCAATTCCAGAGATGCACTGGTGGGCAATTATGTGGGAACCTCTTCGCGGTACATCACTCCGTTGGAGGGAATTCAGCAGTATGTGGGAGAAGAGATCAGGGTTCTTTATGCGCAGGGCTGCGACCTGTATAAGGACAAGGTGGAAGGCCTGGGAGAGAAGAAAGACCGTATGCAGGAGGCTGTGATCGCTGCGGAACAGGCCGATGTGGCAGTGATGTGTCTTGGACTGGATGCGACCATAGAAGGAGAACAGGGCGATGCCGGTAATGAATATGCCAGCGGAGACAAACTGGGATTAAATCTGCCGGGACTTCAGGAAGAACTTCTGGAAACCATTACAGCGACAGGAAAGCCGGTGGTGGTTCTGTTAATGGCGGGAAGCGCCATTGACTTGTCCCGGGCGGAACAGGACCCGAATGTGAAAGCAATCGTGGATTGCTGGTATCCGGGAGCCAGAGGCGGCAAGGCAATTGCCGAAATGTTGTTTGGAGAATTTTCACCTTCCGGGAAACTGCCGGTGACATTCTATCAGGGAACGGAAAACCTTCCGGAATTTACAGACTACAGCATGGCAGATCGGACTTACCGGTATACCGATAAAAATGTGTTATACCCCTTTGGATACGGACTGCATTATGGCAGAGTCTGCTATGAAGAGGAATGCGTATCCGGAGAAATGACAGATACTTCCGGGGAGGTGACAGTATCTGCCAGCGTGATAAATGAGAGTAGTTATTCGCTGTGGGAAACAGTGCAGGTCTATGTGAAGAGGAAGGATGCATTGGATTTTGAACCGGGATTTCAATTAAAGGGAATCTCCTGCGTGCACCTTGCACCGGGAGAGAAAAAAAGGATCGAAGTTACGCTTTCACCTCGGGATTTCGCATATATTACCGAAGAAGGGAACTGCGTGGTAAGACCCGGGGAATATGTGATTGCCATTGGAGGACAGC
>JBNMJR010000253.1:0-3391 GCA_050873925.1 Acetatifactor sp. | reverse complement strand
TCCACGTGTTCTGTAGTGTGTCAGTCTTATAAGTAAATAATATCAGAAGGAAGATAGAATTGAAAAGTGAAAGCCAACAAACATGTTTCATGACGCATTGGTGGCTTTCGCAGAAAGGCGGATTATAACTATGGAATATATATCGGATATACAGGCAAAACAGATGATTCTGGAGGTAGGCCACAGGATGTATCAGGGCGGTTTCGTGGCAGCAAATGACGGGAATATCTCCTGCAAGGTGGGAGATAACGAGATCTGGCGACACCTACGGGAGTTTCCAAGGGATTCATGACAGAGGACATGCTGGTGAAGCTGGATCTGGACGGAAATGTGCTGGAGGGCACCCATAAGCCTTCCAGTGAGATCAAGATGCACCTCAGAGTATTTAAAGAGAATCCGAAGGTACAGGGCGTGGTGCATGCCCATCCCCTGACGGCGACGGCATTTGCCTGCGCGGGTATAAGTCTGGAGGAGCCGGTGCTGATGGAAGGCGTGCTGTCCTTAGGCTGTGTGCCGTTAGTGCATTTTGCTTTGCCGGGAACGGAGGAAGTGCCGGAAGCGGTGGCGCCCTATTGCAGGGATTACAATGCTGTACTGTTGGCGAACCACGGGGCACTGACCTGGGGGGACAATCTGATGCAGGCTTATTATCGTATGGAGACCACGGAATATTATGCGAAGATCCTGATGATGAACAACTTTATCCTGGGGAAAAAGACATTGTTGTCCCAGGGACAGATCGACGACATTATCCGTATCCGTGCCGGATGGGGGATTACTACAGGTGGCAGACCCATAGGGCCGGAAGGCGCGCAGAATCTGGAGGATATCTGTATTTCCGGAGAAAATAAGATATAATCGGGTTGACTATTTTCTTCCTGTATAGTATACTCACTACGGTTCATCGGAGGGTGATTTGTTCATGAAACAATAGCTGGATAAGATGGCAGATTGAGATATCTGCGTCTTGTCCGGCTTTTTTGATTTTAAGAGGTAAGGAGAGTATTACAATGGAAAAGAACACGACATTTACGGAAGGAAAAATCTTACAGCCACTGATTGTTTTTGCACTGCCGGTACTGTTTGCCCTGTTTTTGCAGGCAATGTATGGTGCGGTGGATCTGCTGATTGTGGGAAAATTTTCCTCTTCCGCAGATGTATCCGCAGTCTCTACAGGCTCCCAGATCATGATGACGCTGACGAATCTGGTCAGCAGTTTTGCTATGGGTACCACGATTCTGCTGGGACAGCAGATCGGCAGCGGGAAGAGAGAGGAAGGCGGCAGGACCATCGGTACAGCGATTCTGATGTTTGCAGGGATTGCGGTGGTCATGACCGTGCTGCTGGTGACGTTTGCACCCCAGATCAGTGGAATTATGAATGCGCCGGAAGAAGCTTTTGATAAAACGGTAGCTTATGTACGGATCTGTGGCGGCGGAATGCTGGTGATCGTGGCTTATAATCTCATCGGTTGCATTTTTCGTGGCCTGGGAGATTCCCGGACACCGCTTTTAACTGTGGCCATCGCCTGCGTCTGCAATATTGCAGGAGATCTTCTACTGTGCGCGGTTTTGCAACTGGGAACGGAAGGCGCTGCCATTGCTACGGTCTTTGCACAGGTCGTCAGCGTGGTTGTGTCCTATTTCTTTATTCGAAAGAAGGACCTTCCCTTTACACTGAAACGGGAGAACCTGCGGATCCACGGTTATACTTTGCGGAAAATGACAACATTGGGGGCTCCGATTGCATTGCAGGATCTGTTGGTCAGTGTGTCCTTCCTGATCATTCTGGCTATCGTGAATTCCATGGGTGTCATTGCTTCTGCCGGTGTGGGCGTGGCGGAAAAGGTATGTGCTTTCATTATGCTGATCTCTTCCGCATTTATGCAGTCGATTTCGGCTTTTGTGGCTCAGAATTACGGTGCAGGACATATGGATCGGGCGAAAAAGGCATTGCATTACGGGGTGGCGGTATCTTTTGCCATCGGTGTGTGCATGTTTTTCCTGACCTATTTTCATGGAGACCGAATGGCGGCTATTTTCTCTTCCGAGGAAAAAGTGATTCTGGCAGCGACAGATTATCTGAAAGCTTATGCCATTGATTGTATGTTTACAGCAATCTTTTTCTGCTATACCGGATTCTTCAACGGTATCGGCAGGACAAAATTTGTCATGATACAGGGAATCATTGGTGCATTCTGTGTCAGACTGCCGATTTCCTATTTTATGAGTATTCAGCCGGAGCCGTCGCTGTTTCATATCGGGCTGGCTACCCCGGCATCTTCGATTCTACAGCTGCTGATGTGTCTGGGATATATGGCAATTATTCAGAACCATGCAAAGAGGGGCAAAGATGTGTCGGAATGCCTGCATTAGTAAGGCCTAGATCTGCCGGGGCAGATATTCCGCCAGGATGGCAAGTATGACGGAGGGCAGCATATTGGCAACGCGGAATTTTTTACCCCAGACGAGGTTGACACCTACGCAGAAGATCAGGATGGAGCCGATCAGTGACAGGCTGGCAATGGCGGCATCCGTCATAACGGGAGCAATCAGCCGGGCCAGCAGAGTGACCGCTCCTTCAAACAGGAAAACAGGAATGGCAGAGAAGGCACAGCCTTTTCCCATGGAGCAGGTCATGATGGCAACAATAATAAAATCCAGTACGGATTTTACGGCCAGAGTGGAGTAATCCCCCAGCATACCGTCCTGAATGGAGCCAACGATGGCCATGGCTCCGATACAGACTGTTAATGAGGCAGTGACAAAGGCATCCACAAACAGTGGATCTCTGGCATTGCCTGTTTTTTGTTTTAACCAGATACCGAATCGCTCAAAACCATATTCGATATTTAACAATTCGCCGATGACGGTACCGATGGCCAGACACAGGACGATGAACATAGAACCTGTGCCGGTCAGAGCAGATCCCTCCGGTTTCAACATACCCGTCATGGCACCGGAAATACCGATGAACAGGACACTGACACCACAGGTTTTTGTCAGGGAGTCCTGTTTTTCTGTTGTAAAAAATTTATTGAACACATTACCGGCCAATCCGGCAGCAGCAATACTTGCGGCATTTATCAAAGTTCCCAATCCGATCACTATTGTCACGTCCTTCTTTCGTTATCAAGGGTCAGTATAACGTATTTTCCGCAGAAATAAAAGAATACAGAACACAGAATTTTCACAAAGTGAACACTTTTTCTATACAAAATTTCCCTATACTTGAGAAAACAACGGATAATGGACGGAATAGCAATCGGAGGTTCGCTGTGAAGAACAAAGAGATCAAACAGAAGATTTTTTCCCAAAAGGACACCCAAAAAGAGAACAAAGGAAAAGGCCGTAAAAAATGGGTCATTGTGGCACTGGTGCTGGTACTTACG
>JBNMJR010000252.1:0-3466 GCA_050873925.1 Acetatifactor sp. | reverse complement strand
AGATCATCCAGGAAGTTGCAAATATCCGTACTGCATCCGACAGACAGGCAGTATCTGTCAGCAACATCAAGAAGGGTGTGGAGGACATCAATGATGTTATCCAGTCCAACTCCGCAGCTGCACAGGAGACTTCCGCTACCAGCGAGGAGCTTTCCGCTTCCGCTACTACTTTGAACGAGCTGTTAGAGCACTTCAAACTGCGCGGTTAGTCAGAGAATGTTTTTCCCAGGATCGTAATAGAGAGAACAGAAGAACCATAGCTGAAAACACAGCTGTGGTTCTTTTCATATAGAAGGGATGAGGAAGGAAGATGTTTCATAGAAAACAATACGGGATGGCGGCAATGGTGGCCGGTCTGGCACTGGCAGTAAGTATGACGGCCTGTGGTGCGCAGAAAGGGACTGAGGGCACGGATAGCGTGAAAACTATGGAAAACGTGGATCCTGCGGTTTCTGAGAGCGTGGCTGCATCCGTGGAGACCGCAGGACATGAGAAAATTGCAGAGGAATTCGGTAGAGAAACACCGGAGGAAACGTCTGTGTCGCAGGGGATGGCGGATAGCGCAGGGCAGGAAATGGTGACTTCGGAAAACGACAAAGTTCCGGGAGGAGAGGCTGCGGTGTCGCAAAGCGGTATGCCGACAGAGGCCGCAGACAATCAGGCAGAAACGATAGCCGGTCAGCCGGAGACCATACAGAGTCAGCCGGTGGAATATACCGACTTACAACAGATCACCCTGGATCCGGACTGGGAATATGCGGATCATTCGAAGATCAATACCGGAGCTGCGGTACTATACCGGGCACCGGAAGAATCCGGACGTAAGGGGATCATCGTCGGAGTCAATGCCGGACATGGCACCGCAGGTGGAGCACAGGTGAAGACCCTCTGCCACCCGGACGGCTCTGCCAAGACTACGGGTGGCAGCACCGCAGCGGGAGCTACGGAAGCTGCGGCAGTGTCCGGCGGCATGACGTTCCAGGACGGGACGCCGGAGCGAACGGTTACTTTGCGGATGGCACAGATTTTGCGGGACAAGCTGCTTGCCTCCGGATATGATGTGCTGATGCTGAGGACGGCGAGGATGTACAGCTGGACAATGTGGCCAGAACCGTGATCTGCAACAATGTGGCGGATTGTCATATTGCGTTGCACTGGGATAGCGGTGACGGCAAGAACTATGACAAGGGATGCTTTTATATCTCGGTGCCGGAAGCCTTGAAGAGCATGGAACCGGTGGCATCCCACTGGCAGGAGCATAATACGCTGGGAGCAGATCTGGTGGAAGGTCTGCGGGGGCAGGGAGTAACGATCTATGGAAAAGGGAACATGAGCATTGATCTGACCCAGACCTCCTACAGCACGATCCCTTCCGTGGATATGGAACTGGGAAATGCATATTCCGACCACAGTGATGCTGTATTGGATCAATTAGCAGAAGGACTGCTGTCTGGGATTCAGACTTATTTTGGACAATAGATGGTTTGCGCCATTTGCAAATGCACTAAAATATGCTATAATGAGCAAAGCTGAATATCGAGAAAACACAAGAAAGGCAGTAAACCGGAAGGTTTCTGAACGGTAAATAAATATGAAACTGGGTATCGTAGGTCTTCCCAACGTGGGAAAGAGCACACTTTTCAATTCCCTGACCAAGGCGGGAGCAGAATCCGCCAACTATCCCTTCTGTACCATCGACCCTAACGTGGGTGTGGTAACAGTTCCGGATGACAGACTGAAAGCATTGGGAGAGATGTATCATTCCAAGAAGGTAACTCCCGCAGTGATCGAATTCGTGGATAGTGCAGGTCTGGTAAAGGGTGCTTCCAAGGGTGAGGGACTGGGTAACCAGTTCTTAAGCAACATTCGTGAAGTAGATGCCATCGTACATGTGGTAAGATGCTTCGAGGATCCCAATGTCATCCACGTGGACGGCAGTGTAAATCCTCTGCGTGATATTGAGACCATCAATCTGGAGCTGATCTTCGCAGATCTGGAAGTACTGGAGAGAAGACTGTCCAAGGTAGTCAAGGCAGCCAGAATGGACAAGACTTATGCCAAGGAGCTGGCACTGCTGGAGCGTATCAAGGAGCATCTGGAGAGCGGCAAGATGGCGAAGAGTCTGGACGTTACCGATGAGGATGAACTGGCTCTGTTAAAGGAGTACAATCTGCTGACCTACAAGCCTGTGATCTATGCGGCTAATGTATCCGAAGATGATCTGGCAGATGACGGCGCATCCAATGAGATGGTGGCGAAAGTAAGAGAGTTCGCAACCGGTGAACACAGTGAGGTATTCGTGATCTGTGCACAGATCGAGGAAGAGATTTCCGAGCTGGATGATGACGAGAAGGCAATGTTCTTAGAAGATCTGGGATTAAAGGAATCCGGTCTGGAAAAACTGATCAAGGCAAGCTATCATATCTTGGGACTGATGAGCTTCCTGACCGCAGGAGAGGACGAGACCAGAGCATGGACCATCAAGATCGGTACCAAGGCACCTCAGGCAGCCGGCAAGATCCACTCCGACTTCGAGAGAGGCTTCATCAAGGCAGAAGTGGTAAATTACAAGGATCTGCTGGAGCAGGGTTCTCTGGCCGCAGCCCGTGAAAAAGGTCTGGTCGGCATGGAAGGCAAGGATTATGTAGTGCAGGACGGCGATGTGATCCTGTTTAGATTCAACGTGTAATACTAAGATCCGCAATAGACAGATTACGAGACTGCTTGCAGGCAGAGTAATCTGTCTATTAGCGGATCAAACATACATGAGCAAGTAGGGCAACAGCCCGGAATGCGAATGTATGTGTCGGATTCGGGAGCGCGAAGCGCGTAGAAGCCGGATAGTACTAAGAAAGGAAATAAATACTATGATGAATGCAGGAGATATTGCATTTCCCCATTTAGGCATTTACCTGGAAAATGTTCCCAGAAGCTTTTCCGTATTTGGTTTCGAGATCGCCTTTTATGGACTGATCATCGGAATCGGTGTACTGGCGGGCATCCTGATGGCGGTACATGAAGCAAAGGTGACCGGAGAAAATCCGGATACGATCTGGGATTTTGCCATTTATGCCGTGATCTTTTCCGTGATCGGCGCCAGAATTTATTATGTGGTCTTCGCCTGGGACTATTACAAGGATAACCTGTTAAGCATCTTCAATACACGTAACGGTGGTATGGCAATCTACGGTGGTGTGATCGGAGCATTCCTTACACTGTTCATTTATTGCAAGATCAAGAAGATCAATCCGTTCCGGCTGGGAGATCTGTGTGTACCGGGACTGATCCTGGGACAGGTCATCGGCCGCTGGGGCAACTTCATGAACCGCGAAGTATTCGGCGAATACACGGACAATTTTCTGGCCATGCGCCTTCCTATTGAGGCTGTGCGCAGCCGGGATATTTCCGAGAATGTGGCGGCACATATTGCCGAGGGCACCAATTACATTCAGGTTCACCCCACTTT
>JBNMJR010000251.1:0-3477 GCA_050873925.1 Acetatifactor sp. | reverse complement strand
GTCTATTACAGATGAAGAACTCTTGCCTTGATCTCTTTGGTCTTGCCGGCATTCCAGAAATTCTCGCCCAGATAGCCGCAGGTTCTTCTGGTGACATTCATCTTTGCATGATCTTTGTTGTGACACTGGGGGCATTCCCACTCCATATTGTCATTGATCATGATCTCTCCGTCATAACCGCATACATGACAATAATCGGATTTGGTGTTGAACTCACCATACTGGATATTGTCGTAAATAAAGCGGATCACTTCCTCGATGGCTTCCACATTATTGGTCAGGTTCGGCACTTCCACATAGGAGATGGCGCCGCCCAGAGACTTATTCTGGAACTCACTCTCGATCTTGAATTTGGTAAAGGCATCGATCTTCTCCCGGACATCCACATGGTAGGAGTTCGTATAATAACCCTTATCGGTGACATTGGAAATATCACCGTATTTTTCCCGGTCGATCCTTGCGAAACGATAGCACAGTGTCTCGGCGGGAGTTCCGTAGAGGCTGAATGCAATACCGGTCTCCTCTTTCCATTTTGCGCAGCGATCCTTCATATAATCCATAACACGCAGGGCAAATTCCTTGCCGGGCTCCACGGTCTGGCTGCATCCCTTCATCAGATAAGTGGTCTCATACAGTCCGATATATCCCAGAGACATGGTGGAATAACCGTTGTGCAGGTATTTGTCGATGGTCTCCCCTTTCTTCAGACGGGCAATGGCACCGTACTGCCAGTGGATGGGGCTCACATCGGATACCACACCTTCCAGTGCCTTGTGACGGCACATCAATGCTTCATAACACAGTTCCAGACGCTCATCCAGCAGTTTCCAGAATTTTTCTTCGTTTCCTTTTGCCAGAATACCGATCTGGGGAAGGTTGATGCTGACAACGCCCTGATTGAAACGTCCTTCCCACTTGTACTCTCCATTCTCATCCTTCCAGGGAGACAGGAAAGAACGACAGCCCATGCAGGAAAATACGTTACCTTCATAATTTTCACGCATCTTCTTCGCGGAAATATAGTCAGGATACATTCTCTTGGCAGAACACTGTGCGGCCAGCTTGGTCACATAATCATATTTTCCGCCCTTTAAGCAGTTATTTTCATCCAATACATAGACCAGCTTCGGGAATGCGGGAGTCACATAAACACCCTTCTCGTTCTTGGTTCCCTCGATACGCTGGCGCAGGATCTCCATAATGATCTGCACGGTCTCTTCCACATATTCATCGTTCTCATCAATATGCAGGAACAATGTGACAAACGGGGACTGTCCGTTGGTGGTCATCAGGGTATTGATCTGATACTGTATAGTCTGTACACCGGACTTCAGTTCATCGCGCAGACGCATCTGGACAATCTTGTCCTTGGCTGCCTGATCCAGGGTATCCCCGAATTCTTCCTCTAATTGTCTTGCAAATTTTTCCTTGCTCTTTCGCAGATATTTTCCCAGATGCTTGATGTTGACACTCTGTCCGCCGTACTGATTGCTGGCTACCGCCGCGATGATCTGAGTAGTCACGGTACATGCCACCTGAAAGCTCTTGGGAGATTCGATCATCTTGCCGTTGATGGAGGTGCCGTTGTCCAGCATGTCCTTAATATTGATCAGACAGCAGTTGAAGATCGGCTGAATAAAATAATCTGCGTCATGGAAATGCAGCACACCGTTGTCATGAGCCATGGCAATATGCTCCGGCAGCAGCAGACGTCTGGTAACGTCACGGGACACTTCCCCCGCGATATAATCTCTCTGGGTGGAAGCCAGACGGGTATTCTTGTTGGAATTTTCCTCCGCCAGCTCTTTATTTTCATTCCGGATCAGTTTCAGAATAGATTCATCCGTAGTGTTGGATTTTCTGAGCAGACTTCTCTGGTAACGGTATACAATATACTTCTTGGCCAGGGTGTACTTGTTGTGTTCTACCAGATGCTCCTCGATCATATCCTGGATATGTTCTACGGTCTGGGTCTGCTTGCCCTCCTGTTGCACATCCTCCAGGATCTCCTCGATCAGCCCTTCGCTGGCACGATACCGCTCCTCCACTTCGTTGTTGGCCTTATGGATCGCTTCTCTGATCTTCTCCTCTTCATAAGGCACTACTCTGCCGTCTCTCTTCTGAATCTTCATTGCTGTTTCCCTCACTTTATATCATTCCCATAAAGATACGAAATCCCGCATAAGCCGAAAGAAAAGCCGCATCGGAAGCAAGTTCCCGACACGACTTTTTCTGCAAATCATAGTGTTTCACTAGATTTTGTGTTTTTCAAGTAATTTCGCATCTACATCTTGTATCTAATATTATAGTGAGGATACATGGAAAAAGCAAGTATCTTTTTTAAAACATTCCTCTTCCACCATACCCGCCGAAGCACAGGCCGCCACCGCCACAACAGAGGTTACAGAACAGATTGGCCAGGCAAATTTTCAGGCACAGATCATTACCGCCCACATGGGGATAGCCGTAGGCCGCCTGTCTGCTCTCATACCACTGTCCACCGCTCTGCAATCTCTGCAGGAGCATCTGGTATTCCATATTCTGGGGTTCCAGCGCTACTGCCTTGCCTGCATGCTCCAGTGCTGCCACATTATTTCCCAGTCCCATGTGTGCCATGGCACTGTAATAATACCATCTGGCCGTCTTCTCGTGCTCGCCCATGCTGTCCAGTGTCATTCTGGCCTCTTTATAATAACCGTTTCTGAGATAGTTGCCGGCCGCCCGCAGTCTTGGCTCCTCTTCGTAACCGGAGGTCTGCTGCTGCCAGCCCGCCTGCTGCCAGAAGTCTCCGAAGCCCTGACCGTAGCCTCCGTAACTCTGTCCCTGACCATATCCGCTTCCACGACCGCTGCCATAACTCTGGCCGCCATATCCGCCGCCGTAACTATAGCCTTCGGTCCGCTCCTTCATGATCTGCTGGTAGGCTGCCTGAATCTCCTTGAACTTTTCTTCCGCCTGATCCTTGTTGGGATTGTTGATATTGGCATCGGGATGATATTTCCTGCTCAGCGCCTTATATGCTTTTTTTATTTCCTCCTCGGAGGCATCTCTGCTCACTCCCAGGACACTGTATGGATCATAAGTCATTTCCCGTTACCTCTTTTGCATCTTTTTCCACCCGTTTCTTCCGCACGATCTCATAGCGGCACCATACACCGGAATACAGAATATTCCGCAGGATATCCACATTCTGCAAAATAGGAAGCTGTTCAAATTCCTTACAGCACTCCGACATCATCATCGTCAGGATCTGCCGGCATTCCTCCTCAAAACCCGGCTCCTCATATCGTTTCTTTAAGGGATTATAGGTTCCTTTTTTGATGTCCTGCTCGATATCCTCGTAAGCATCCAGCAGATAAATGAATTTTCCCAGGAAAAATCCCAGCCGTTCCAGATTATCCTTCCATTCGTCTTCCCGGCAGGATACAATCTGGGCCATGACTCTGCCGAACAGTCCCGCCATGGTATCAATATCCG
>JBNMJR010000250.1:0-3488 GCA_050873925.1 Acetatifactor sp. | reverse complement strand
TGCAGTGCCGACTTGGCTGCATTGATCTGTGCCAGAACATCTTCACAGGGCACATCTTCGTCTATCATGCGGTCTATGGCCTGTACCTGACCAATGATCTTTTTCAGTCTGCAATGCAGATTTTCGGAATCCATACACTGTCTCATACTCTTCCTCCGTTTTCTTATGCTCCCTGTTTTCCCTCATACGGCATCTATTTTAGCACTAATTTTCAGGTTTGTCATTCCGGGCATAATTCAATATCATTTCTTTCAGGCGTAACAATTCTTCCGTATAGTCCTTATTTTCCTCCGATCCCCAGATAAATCCTCCTGCATAATGCGCACACACCGTCATCATGGTATGCACCGTCACTCGCATGAACTCCTCCTCAGGAATATCTGTCCGGAGAGTCTTGTCCTCCTTTGCCTTTTCATACATCATGTGAAGTCTTGTATCTATAGAGTTCAAAGATGCATGGAAATTCTCCAGTTCTTTTTGCTCCACCGTCTGATGAGATACGTAACTGTTGAAATTCTCGTTATATTGCAACAGATCTTTATGGTTCCGGTACATACCTATGTAGCTGTCCAGAGTAAAAATAAATCTGCCAATAGCCGGAATGTCATGCACCGAAGAAATCGGTCGTGTCTCATCCAGTTTGTCCAGATAAGCTTTCCATTTCGATGCGCAGACCGCAATAACCAGCTCCGTCTTATTGGAATAGCAGCGGAACAGGGTGGCCCGTCCCACACCGGCCTCCTTTGCGACTTCATCCATGCTGACTGCTTCAATTTTTTTCTCCACAAAAAGCCGGAACGCCGTATCAATGATCCGTTGATCTCGCTCCCGCTCTTTTTCCATCTGTTTCTCTGATTTTCCCATTTCTCTTTTTCCTTTTAGTACTTTATTGTCTACTTATTTTATTGTAAAAAAAAGGGGCTGTCAACAAGCCCCTGAAAGTTCCGTGTTATAGATGTAAAATCAGACACATTATCCATGACAACAATGCTGCAGCCAGTGGATAATCTATAATGATACCGAGTATTTTCTTTCCCCAGGCTTTCGGCGATACATAAGGCATCAGATCCTCGGTCCCCGGTATCACCCAGGCTTTCGTATGTCCTACCCAGTACCAGTCAATAAATACTTTGTCAAAGATGCCGCAAATTTCAAACATCACCGTCAGCTGTACAAAGCCTTCCCAAAAGCTTCCGGCACCGTTGATAAAAAATACCATCAGAGGAGCCAGGATCAGCAAAACTATCAGAAATGGAATGAATGATAACAGCATGTTTTTCTTAATCTGTTCTCTCGTGATCAGTCCCATTTCCACGACCCGGTCCTGCACTTTTTTCTCATACCAGTGTACACCACCCACCGGACTGTCGCGGATATTCATGACACACACCATGAGCAGAACGAAATTCAGCATAAAGCTTTCAATCATAACAAGAATCATAACGTACCTCCCTCTCAAAGCGGCTCTGATGTCAATTCTATAGTTAGGTTCTTCTAACTCTTATTACTATAACACATAATATGCACTGACTACAACCTTACCGTCAGACAAATTTTCCTATCTCCTGGGTACAGAATGACATATCCTCTTGCGCTGTGGCCGTTTTTGAGCATATCATAGGCGCAGGTGGGGCGCAGTTTGCCAAAGTAGCGAAATAAGCCCCGCGGAATCGCGGCTGCCGGGGCGCAGTTTGCCAAAGCAGCTATACCCTTTTCAAGATAAAGGAAAGGCACAGTCATCGAATTTATCGTTGCTGTGCTCTTTCTTTAAAAATACATATACTTATTTCACGGTCTTTCCGGTTACTTCTTCTGCCGTGTCAGAAGCGTAACGGCTTCGCAGTGCTCGGTGAACGGGAACATATCCACGCCCACGCCTTTCGCCACGCGGTATCCCTTCTTCTTAAAATACTTCAGATCCCGGACCAGTGTCTCGGGGTTGCAGGAGACGTAGACGACTCTCTCCGGACCGATCTGGACTACGGAGCTCATGAACTCTTCGGTGCTGCCGCTTCTGGGGGGATCCATCAGGACTACATCGACCTTCGCGCCCTGCCCGGCCATTTCCACGAGGAATTTTCCGGCGTCGTTCTGGTAGAACTGGATGTTGCGGATCTGGTTGGCCTTGGCATTGCTGCGGGCGTCCCGGACAGCGTCGGCGTTCAGCTCCACGCCGATGACCTTGCCGGCCTTGTCGCTGGCGATCATGCCGATGGTTCCGGTGCCGCAATAGGCATCCACTACGGTCTCTTTGCCGGTAAGTCCGGCATACTCCAATGCTTTCCCGTAGAGGATCTCAGTCTGTACCGGATTCACCTGATAGAAAGATCTGGGAGAGATCCGGAAACGCTTTCCACACAGTTCATCCTCGATATAGCCTTTGCCGTAGATCACATGCTCCTTGTCACCCAGTACCATACTGGTATTGCGATTGTTGACATTGATGACCACAGTAGTGATCTCCGGGTGCAGCTTCAGCAGTGCCTTCACAAAATTATTCTTGGAGGGCAGGATGGGGGAAGCCAGCACCAGTACCACCATGATCTGCCCGGTGACATGGCCGGTGCGGATCAGCACATGGCGCAGCAGTCCATACCCGGTGTCCTCATTGTAAGGCCGGATATGAAAAGATTTCAACAGCCCTCTTATAGAGACGATGATCTCATCCGCCTTGGCATTCTCGATCAGGCAGCTGTCCACGGGAACGATCCGGTGGCTCTTCTGCTCATAAATACCGGAGATGGCATCGTGATACCGGTTCTCCCCGAACGCCGCATGTACCTTGTTCCGGTAATGCTCCGGATGCTCCATGGGAATGACACCCTCTATTTTGCAAAAGGGAGCCAACAGCTCCCCTAATTGCTTTTCTTTCTTTTTCAGTTGTTCCGCATACGGCTGGTTGATCCAACTGCATCCACCGCATTTATCGGCCACCGGGCAGAGGCCGCTCTTCTTTTTCACAGCTCCAGCCCCGGACATTTTTCTCTCATTTCTGTTATCGTTCTTCATCATTCCGCCTGACTTCATTTAGTCATCCAGTCTTCTCATTTCGGTGTAAGCCAAAAGCAGCGGTCCCACACCCTTGGCATCGTCTTCCACGATGGGCTCAGACATATAATATGCAAAGCTGCCGTCACGACGACGGTTATCCTCCGGTCCCAGTCCCGCTACGAGGCAGATACCGCCGAGGCTTAAATGTCCGTCCTTCTCCTTCAGATAACGGTCACAGATACCCTGAAATGCCTTTAATCCATAAGCTCTGTAAGACTCCGGCAAAAATCCAAGTCTCACACCTTTCAGCAGAGAGTAAGCCATGATCGCACTTCCGCTGGTCTCTAAATAATTCGGCTCCTGGCCGCCCAGGGCGGGAAGCTGGTACCACATACCACTCTCATCCTGATACTTAAGCATTGACTCAACCAGATCAACAAAGGCATCTTCAAGCATCTTGCACTCTGCATCGTACTTATGGTCGCTGTTGTCAACCT
>JBNMJR010000249.1:0-3491 GCA_050873925.1 Acetatifactor sp. | reverse complement strand
CTCCCAGGATCTGCACCCCGCGATCTCTCATACGGTTCACCAGAGGAATATCCGTAGGTACTCCGGGACTTAAGACTGCTGCCTGAATGCTCAGTTCCACTGCCTCCGGCAGTTCTCCGGCGATGCAGACCGCCTTGCTCCCCTCCGGAAGCTTCGCCGCCAGATCTTCCTTTGTCAATTTATCACTGCTGTCATACAGAACCACGTCTGCATGGTATTTTTCCAATAAAGCCACTGCACCGATTCCGCTGATGCCGGAGCCGATGACCAGACATTTTTGTCCTTCTAACATTTTCCTTACCATACCTTTCTGTAAAAGTCCATCAGTTCATTATACCGCATTCCCTACGAATGGGAAAGAGATTTTTACAGGAGACTTACGCAATAACTTACACAAAAAAGCCCTCCAACATATATATGTCGGAGAGCTTACGTTCATTCCAGGATTCTGTCCCTTATTTTATTTATCTGCACACGATCCGCTCCGCCAGAGGTCTCAGTACGGTACACTTCTCTTCTGCCGTTGCCTGTGCACCTTTCACTTCCGTTACGGGAAGATTCCATAATTCGACGGTGCAGCCCTTCGGTGCCCATACTTCCAGCTGCAGCTCTTCTCCCTGTCTGACCGCTTTCAGTTCCGCACACTTTTTGCCACGGCTGTCATAGACTACACTTTCTGCCCGGTCGGTGACTTCATATACCCGGAAGGTGATATTTTCCCCGTAATCATATTCCGGTCCTTCTTCACTGCTGCCAAAAGGGATAACGGAATTCGGCCGTACCATCAGCGGAATATCGCAATAGCCCACCTTGCGGGAGTACCATTTTCCGCCGGTTTCCTGTTCGCCGGTGAAGAAATTCGTCCACATTCCTCTCTCTTCCGGCAGATAGTATTCCCCGATGCCTTCCTCGTTGAAAATCGGTGCCACCAGCAGGGAATCTCCCAACAGATACTGTTTGTCCAGATAGTTGCACATCTTATCCTGCGAGTATTCCAGCACCATGGCACGCATGGAAGGGATGCCCTCGTTATGGGCCTGCAAGGCTGTTTTCCACAGATAGGGCATCAGGCGGGATTTTAATCTGGTGAAAAACCGCACTACATCCACTGCCTCTTCATCATAAGCCCAGGGCACCCGGTAAGAAGTACTGCCATGGAGGCGGCTGTGAGAGGATAACAGTCCGAAGGCACACCATCTTTTATAGACATCCGGTGTGGAAGTGCTCTCAAAACCACCGATGTCATGGCTCCAGAAACCAAATCCGGACATTTGCAGTGACAATCCGCCCCGGAGGCTTTCCTCCATGGATTCATAATCCGACCAGCAGTCACCTCCCCAGTGTACCGGGAACTTCTGTCCGCCCACGGTGGCACTTCTGGCAAAAAGCACTGCTTCCCCCTTGCCGCGCTTGCGCTCCAACAGGTCAAATACGGTCTGATTATATAAATAGGTATAATAGTTATGCATTTTCACCGGATCCATGCCGTTGTAATATACACAATCCGTGGGGATACGCTCACCGAAATCGGTCTTGAAGCAATCCACGCCCATGTCTAAAAGAGCCTCCAGCTTTTCCTGATACCATGCAACCGCCGCCGGATTGGTAAAGTCTACAATAGCCATTCCCGGCTGCCACATATCCCACTGCCATACGGAACCATCGGGACGATGCAGGAAATACCCTTTTTCCATGCCCTCGTCAAACAGTACGGATTCCTGTGCAATGTAAGGATTGATCCACACACAGATCTTCAGTCCCTTTGCCTTGATCCGGGACAGCATTCCCTTAGGATCCGGGAATACTCTCTGATCCCATACGAAATCCGACCAGTGAAAATCCTTCATCCAGAAACAGTCGAAATGGAACACCTTCAGAGGGATACCTCGGTCAAGCATGCCGTCGATAAAGCTCATGACTGTCGCTTCATCGTAGTTGGTGGTAAATGAAGTGGACAGCCACAGGCCGAAGGTCCATGCGGGAGGAAGTGCCGGTTTTCCCGTGAGATCAGTGTAATGCCGCAGTACGTCTTTTAAATCTTCCCCGCCGATAAAGAAATAGTCCAGACTTTCTCCCGGCACGGAGAATTCCACCTTGGTCACCGCTTCCGTTGCCACTTCAAAAGAGACCTTTTCCGGATGATTTACGAAGACACCGTATCCCTTATTGGACAGGTAAAACGGAATATTTTTATAAGACTGGTCTGTACTGGTCCCGCCATCTTCATTCCAGATATCCACACTCTGTCCGTTGCGGATCATGGCAGCAAAACGCTCTCCCATGCCGTAGATCAGCTCGCCGACACCAAGAGACAGCTGCTGCCGCATGTAAGCATCGTTATCCGAACTTTTCACATAGGCATCGCCTTTAAAGTCCGTTCTCATATAAGCCAGATCCCGCCAGCCACTGGAACATTTCTTCCGGTCATCTATGTAATAAGTCATACGGAACGCTTTCACGTCAATGACCAGCTTTGCCCTGCCGCTGCGGACCACGATCTGCTCTTCGCCGCAGTCTGCATCGATTTCACTCTGATTTTCCGGCAGATTCAGATCAAACTGCGGTGCCTTGGACAGCGCGCCTTTATAGTGGTAGGTCTTCACACGGATCACATCCGGCATGGGGGTCGTAATCTCCAGCGTCAGATTGGCACCTCCCAGTGTATCCCCCCGGTGTGTCACCTTATGGGTCGGTGCACAGAGGATCAGACGATCTCCCTCTTCTTTGACAAAATATACCTCTGCGGGCGAAAAGCAGGCACAGCCCTCCTTTTGCAGCCAACATCCGTTACTAAATTTCATACAGTGTGCATCCTCCTGTCTTATTTTCGTTTCTGCATTCAGTATACGGGAAAAAAATGGGATTTCCTACTGGAATTTTTCCACCTTTTTTACTATAATATTTATAGATTTCATATAACACAGTGTACATATTTCAAATGAAGAGTAAACACAATTTTACGACACCGAAAATAAAGCAGCAGATGCTTCTCATCTTCCTTGTGGTGGGAATATTTCCTATGCTCATTTTTGGTGTTTTTTCTATTATTCATGTACGGAACCAGATGCTGGAACACTACCGGTCCCAGGTCACAGCCGACAGCCTGCGGGTGAATTCGGTACTGTTCGATATCACCACTGCCCAATACACTTCCACCGAAAGTCTGACCAATACCCAGGAGTGTATGCTTCTCTTCGGTGCCCGGCGCCCGGACGAAGAAACGCTGGCCGCTCTGGATCGCCTGGACAATAATCTGGCACTGTTCCGTCAGAATACCGCAGCGGTGTCTTCCATCACGATCTACACCGACAATCCCGGGATTCCGGACCGCAACCATATTTCCTATGTGCCGGAGATCACAAAGGAGGAATGGTATGACCGCCTCGGAAATGACTGGAGCACCTGGACCTGTCTTACCACGATGGACATTGTGGGCAATCCCTACACCGAACTGGCTCTGGTGAAAAAACTGGCCGTGGTCTCCCAGGAAT
>JBNMJR010000248.1:0-3528 GCA_050873925.1 Acetatifactor sp. | reverse complement strand
TCTTCGGAGAGAGGAAGTCCGGCGGGACAGCCGTCCACGACGACACCCAGTGCCTTTCCGTGGGATTCTCCCCAGGTAGTGATCTTAAAAATGTTACCGAATGATGAACCGGCCATGACAGTTCTCCTTTTCCAACTGTTCAGCCCCACCCATGCATTCGCAAGAGCACACGATGAATCGTACCTTCTGGCTGCTACGCAGCTGATTTTGCTCATTTATGGGGGTGACTCTGTTCGAGTCATCGTACGAATCATAAAACTGCTATTTACATGCAGGCATGACATATCAGTTTTAACGATTCTGAGAGGTCTGAATAGTTACTTTTTATCATAAATTATACGCAATTACTGAAAAAATCGCAACTTTTTTATAGAAAAAGGGTGCAACATAAAATAATATATGCTATTATATGACATAAGTACTAACGGGAAGTAAAAGGTCGACACAGGAATGGAAAAAACTACGGAAGAAAAAGCCAGAGCAAAACTTCTGAAATTCGGCAGGAAGAACAAATGGAACAGGGCGGTAGCAGTGCCGCTGCTGTTTTTTGTGATGTCTTTTTTTCATATCCGGAATTATTGCCGCGACAACGGAAAACGTTTTGCTATGATGCTGGGTACTTTTTTTCTGTTTGCGGTATACAGCAGCTTTTCATTTCCTGCGTTTATTACGGAGGATACCGGAACAGACTATGAACTGAAAAATACCGAGACCCAGAATATCTCGCTGGCGGAGGAAAAGGAACCGGATATGGCGGGGCTGGAACTTCTGGAGGATGAGGATGTACTGGAACAATCGGATTACAACAGTACTTCCCATGGTTATGCACTGGTGGACAAGTATGACGCTTCCGATATTTTACAGGCTTCCGAAGAAATCGTGAGCGAAAATGCGGATGAGGAGAAGACCGGGGAAGATGGCAAGGTGACAGAAGAAGGCAATAGCGCAGAGCAGGAGGAATTCCGTTCCGATGACTGGCGTCTGGTTCTGATCAACAAGCAGAACTCCATCCCGGAGGATTATACGTTCCAGCTGGGCACCATCAAAGGAAAGATGCAATGTGACAAGAGAATTCTGGAAGATCTGCTGGCCATGCTGGAAGCGGCAGAAGAAGACGGCGTGAATCTGACCATCTGTTCCCCGTACCGGGATCTGGAGTATCAGCAGATGCTGTTTGACCGCAAGATCAAGCGCTATATGAACCGTGGTATGTCCTATATGGAGGCATATCAGCTGTCCAGTCAGGCGGTAACCGTACCGGGAGCCAGTGAACATCAGATCGGACTGGCACTGGATATTGTCTGCAACGACTATATGTCGCTGGATGAAGGCTTTGGAGATACGAAGGCAGGAAAATGGCTGGCAGCCAACAGCTGCCGTTTTGGCTTTATTTTACGATATCCCGAGGGCAAGGAGAACATCACGGGAATCGAATATGAACCCTGGCATTTCCGTTATGTGGGTAAGGCCGCAGCAACGGTGATCATGGAACAGGGAATTTCATTAGAAGAATTCTGGGAGGAATATGTAGAAGATGTATCGATTGATTAAACAGGAAGGACGCGCCAAAAGAGGAGAATTTACCACTGTACACGGTGTGATCCAGACCCCTGTATTTATGAATGTGGGAACTGTGGCTGCCATCAAAGGTGCTGTATCCACAGCAGACTTAGAGCAGATCGGAACCCAGGTGGAACTGTCCAATACCTACCATTTACATGTAAGACCGGGAGACCAGATCATCAAACAGATGGGCGGTCTTCATAAATTCATGTCCTGGAACAAGCCGATCCTGACAGATTCCGGCGGATTCCAGGTATTTTCCCTGGCGGGACTGCGCAAAATCAAGGAAGAGGGTGTAACCTTCCGTTCTCACATTGATGGTCATAAGATCTTCATGGGACCGGAGGAGAGTATGCAGATCCAGTCCAATCTGGGATCTACCATTGCCATGGCTTTCGACGAGTGTGCTCCCAGCAAGGCGGACCGGATGTATGTACAGAATTCTGTGGAACGTACCACCAGATGGCTGCAGAGATGTCAGGCGGAGATGAAGCGACTGAACAGTCTGGAAGACACGGTGAACCCGCATCAGTTATTGTTTGGTATTAATCAGGGTGCTGTGTATGAAGATATTCGTATCGAACATGCCAAGAGGATCGCAGAGATGAATCTGGACGGTTATGCAGTAGGTGGACTGGCTGTCGGTGAGACCCACGAGGAGATGTATCATATTCTGGATGAAGTGGTCCCTTACCTGCCGGTGAACAAGCCGACGTATCTTATGGGCGTAGGAACTCCCGCCAATATTTTGGAGGGTGTGGAGCGTGGCATTGATTTCTTCGATTGTGTATATCCGACGAGAAACGGCCGCCACGGACATTTGTATACCAATCACGGCAAGATCAACCTGTTCAATGCAAAATACGAACTGGACAGCAGACCCATCGAAGAAGGCTGCGGATGTCCTGCCTGCCAGAGATATTCCAGAGCCTACATCCGTCATCTGTTAAAAGCGAAGGAAATGTTGGGAATGCGTCTCTGCGTACTGCATAATCTGTATTTCTACAATACCATGATGACCGAGATCCGGGATGCTCTGGATGAAGGAAGATTTGCAGAGTATAAAAAACACAAGCTGGATTCCATGGCAACACCGCTGGAATAAGCTGCAGACGGCGCAAGTTTAGAGGAATTTCATACAATTTTATAAGAAAAGACTTGCTCCCTAAGCTTTTTTTGTGTATCATACTTACTTGATGATAATGTTTTACAGGCGTAACACGCCGGAATGGAGGAACAAATGGGTATTTTATTAACTGAGTCAGAGGCTGCTGCAGCAGGTTCCGGAACCAGCATGATCGTTATGCTTCTTGTATATGCAGTATTGATCGGTGCAATGTGGTTTTTCTTCATGAGACCGCAGAAGAAGGAACAGAAGAGAGTAGCTGCAATGCTGTCCAACCTTGAGACAGGTGACTGCGTTCTGACCACTTCCGGTTTCTACGGTATCGTAATCGATATTACCGATGATACCGTGATCGTAGAGTTCGGTAACAACAAGAACTGCCGTATCCCCATGGAGAAATCTGCCATCAGCAAGGTAGAGAAGCCCGGCGAGAACTAAGAAGAAGGAAAAAAGGAGCAATGCCAGAAGATGGTGTTGCTCTTTTTATGTATACAATTCTATATAGAACTTGATTTATTTTAATATACGAATTTGTATTTACGTTAATTTTCAATATTGAAATTTAAGCGCCTATCAGTTATTATGAAATAAGTATTTCCAACGGAAAATACAGGAAATCTCACAGGAAATGAGGAAAATAATACTATGGAATTGAATATTACCTGTATTCCCGGCGACGGCATTGGCCCGGAGATCGTCAGGGAGACAAAAAAAGTCTTAGACAAAGTTGCGCATAAATATGGTCATAAAATGATCTATAAAGATATTTTGATGGGCGGAGCATCCATTGATGTTCACGGAGTACCTCTGACAGAGGAAGCGATTGCGGATGCAAAAGC
>JBNMJR010000247.1:0-3544 GCA_050873925.1 Acetatifactor sp. | reverse complement strand
TATTTCTGTACTCTCTGCAATAGTCCTGATAAGAACAAGGCAGCGGATAATCCAGAAACAACTCACGGCCTTCCTCATTTTTACCGTTCAGCAAGACATTCTGCTCCAGAATATCTTTTGTCAGGTTCACCGTATAGATGGTATCTGACAATTCCAGCAGAGCATCCACATAGCTGTCGTTTTCCAGAATGGACTGCTTGAGCTGTTCGTAATATCTAGTCAATTCTGCCTTTGCATCGGTACAATGATCGGAACTTTTGCGGATGGTCTCAAATCCCAGAAGAAAATGATGCAGCGCCCCATTCGCATCCCAGTCCACCGGAATCAGTGTCAGACGATTATAAGCCGCTTCGTCACCTGCCTGATACGGAATCTCCCGGACATCCTGTGTGTCATGCATTTTCCGCTGCAATTCCTCCAGCTGCATCTGGGCCCGCACGGCCACGCGGCCGTTTTTCTCTACCTGTTCTTCCACAATCTGTTCCACCGCTCCGGAATAACTGCCGTCGGATGCCAGGAAGAAATCTTCGCTGGAACGGATCACCCGGTAGGTATCCATTCTCGCATCACAATACAGACAGTCCGTAAAGTTACTGCCCTTCTGATTCAATAATTTTAGCAGACTGTAATCCAGCCGTTTCTCTGCCGCCGCTTCCTCGCGCTTCACATGATTTTTATTGATATACATGTTCTTGTCCGCGTAGTTAAACAGTTCCCGCATGGTGCTGTCCGGGAATTCGGAAGCCAGCGCATATCCTACCGCATAGCTTAAAGGCGTATCCGGATGTGCTTCGGATTCCTTCCGCATATCCTCTCTGATCTTATCCAGACATTCCTGCATTTTCTCCTGATCCAGTCCACGGGTCACTGCCAGGAATTCATCGCCTCCGTCTCGTCCCACGAACTGTTCCGCAGGCATGGACTCCCGCAGGCAGACAGCGAAACGGTGAATATAGGCATCTCCTGCTTCATGTCCCATACTGTTATTGATCCGGCGCAGATTGTTCAGATCAAAGCTGCACACACCCACATCCTCCGCCGCCGGAAGGGGATCATTCAGCAGCTCCTCACATTTATTCTTATTGGGCAGTCCTGTGGCACTGTCCAGATAGACCTTCTTCTGCAACGCCCGGTTCATGGCGGCATAGCGGATCGCTTTTATAAATTCGTAGCCGATCATAAGCATCAGAACGATGATGTCTGTCGTGATATACTTTTCCAGCGAGGACAGGGACGATGCCTTCTTCTGGGAATATTTTTCTGCCAGTCCCGTAGCCTCATCACAGATGCCGAAAAAAGTCTCACTCATTTCTATGATCTGCGTGTCCTCATAGTCTGCCTCTCTGACCCGGTAGATTTCCTGTCGCAGGAGGACAAAATAGTCATCCAGCTCCTGCATCTTATTCTGGAAATCCTTGTCCTTCAGACATACCAGCCCCAGTTCCTCATTACCATTCCGCAGTCCGTCAATGAAAGATTCGATGTCCCCGATCATGCCGTCCTGTGCATGTCCTGCGATCTCCAGTTTGATGATCCTCTGTGTCTTACCTCGCACCAGTCCCGCATAATTGATCACACGGGCCGTTCCCTGGATATCGGATACGATCACCATCATTACGATGATCAGTGCCGCCAGAATCACCGCCAGCGCCGCAATGCTGATCTGGATCCAGTTGGATTTCTTTTTGTTATTTACGTTATCTTTTGTATCAGGCATTTCCCTGTCCCTCACATTGCAAATCCGTTTTCGCATTTCAATGCATACTTAGTTTATTTTACCATGTTGCATGCCGGACAGCAACCTTATTGCTCCAGCATATTTTCAATAAAGATCCCATATCCTCTGGTGCTGTCCTGCACGAGGACATGGGTGACGGCTCCTACGAATTTTCCGTTCTGGATGATAGGGGCGCCACTCATTCCCTGGATGATTCCTCCGGTCAGTGCGATCAGTTCCGGATCTGTGACTTTCAGTTCGATTCCACGGTTTACATTGTCGTGATCCAGATGCAGGTCTGTGATCTCAATGTCGTAATACCTGGTGGTGCCATCCACGGTACATAAGATCTGTGCCGGTCCTTTTTTGATCTCCTGCTTGAATCCGATGGGCATGGCCTCTTCCGTTCCCAGTGCCAGTGCCTTGTCATTGCATTTGCCAAAGATTCCCCGGATACTGTTGCTGGTGATGTCTCCCAGGATCCTGTCATCGGAATAGACGATCATTCCCGTCATCTCTCCCGGATGTCCGGCCGTTCCCTTCTGGATAGAGATGATTTCCGTCTGGTACAGGGTTCCGTCATTCATTTCCATCAGATTGCTGGTGTCCACATCATTGATCCCATGTCCCAGTGCCCCGAAATTCCCCTGACTGTCAATGTAGGTCATGGTTCCCACACCCTGGGCATTGTCTCTGACCCAGACACCGATCTTATATTTCTTCGTCTGGTCCTGTACCGGATCAATTTTAACATCAAAATATTCTTCGCCCCGCCGGATTGTCAGAAGCACTGCTTCTCCGCTGCCGTTCTCGATCCGGGTGATCAGATCATCCTTGTCCGTCACTTCTGTGCCGTTCAGTTTTACCACATAATCACCGCTTTTCAAAATATGTTCCGCCGGGGACACTTTCTCCCCGCTTACGGACCGAAACTCTCCGGTACCTATGACCATTACCCCTTCGGTCTTGACATAGATCCCGATGGGAACTCCCACCGGGATCAGTTCCTGATCCTCGATCACCCGGATCCCCACCTGCTTAAAGGGCAGGATCCCGAACAGTTTCACCTGCATCTCAAGGCTGTCCGTCGTTCCGGTCTTCATGGTCACCGGATGACTCAGGTCCAGCGTCACGGCCCCTTGGGGAATATTGCTGGTCCCCTGCTCACTGGCACTTATAATCTCGCCTCTGGCGGGAATATCCAGTGCCAGTGATTCCTCCGATTCCGCCCGCATATAAATCACAGAGGGAATGCTGCTGTCCACCAGATAATAACTGTAGCCAAAAAGTCCCATACCGGCCAGGATAAGGGCAGCACAAAGGCAGGCCCGGTAGATCCGCAGCCTGCGCACCTTCTGTTTCCAGTGCTGCAAAATAATGACTGCTTCTTCTCCTGCCTGCCTTTTTACTTTTTCCGTTTCTGTGATCCATAGCTTCATACACATTCCCCCACTGCACTTCCTGTCGTTGCTGTATAGGGTATAGTGTACGTCACATTCTTATTTTTAATCTGTGATCACCGGGAATTGCGGTTTACAGTTTTCTCCAGTTTAACCACAAATAACCACATTTCCGCTGCTCTTATATTCCTCCGGGCAGCTGTCCGTCAGGATGGTTCCGCTCTGGAACGCTCCAAAGGTCACGGAGCTGACATTTCCGAACTTGGAGTGATCCGCCAGAATAAAGCATTCTCTGCACTGTCCCATGGCAGTCTTTTTCACCATGGCCTCATTCATATCCGGTGTGGTCAGGCCGCTCTGTCTGCTGATCCCGTTGGTCCCGAAAAATCCTTTGGTAAAATGATAGCTCTGCAGATTCATCAATGCC
>JBNMJR010000246.1:0-3547 GCA_050873925.1 Acetatifactor sp. | reverse complement strand
GCGACCTCCAGATAATGACAGCTTCCGGTTACTTTATGGTCTGCCCCCACAAACACAAGTTTCATAGATCTACCTCCCGTTTTTCTTATTTTATTTCAAAGCATTGGCTGTTTCGTAGAACTGATAATAAATCCCTTTCTGTTCCATGAGCTGGTCATGATTGCCTTCCTCCACGATGCCGTCATCCGTCAGCACCAGGATCCGGTCGGAGTTGCGAATGCTGGAAAGCCTGTGAGCAATAGTCAGCGTGGTACGTCCCTCCGACAATTCTCCCAGAGATTTTGCCACTGCGAACTCACTTTCATTGTCCAGTGCGGAAGTTGCCTCATCCAGAATAATGATGGGCGGATTCTTCAGAAATACTCTGGCAATGCTGATCCGCTGCTTCTGTCCACCGGACAGCTTTACGCCCCGCTCTCCCACATAAGTATCATAACCATCCTTCAGTCCCATGATAAAATCATGAGCCCCGGCACGTTTTGCCGCATTCATCACATCTTCTCTGGAAGCCCCGGGACGTCCGTAAGCGATATTTTCATAGATCGTACCTGAGAAAAGATACACATCCTGCTGCACAATACCGATATTTCCCCGCAGACTCTTCAAAGTAAAATGTTTAATGTCCTGACCATCCAACAGGATTGTTCCTTCCGAAACATCATAAAATCTAGGAATCAGGTTGCACAGCGTTGTCTTACCCCCGCCGGAAGGACCAACGATGGCCACCTTTTCTCCCGCATGGATCTGCAGGTTCAGATTTGTAAATACCTTGTTATGGTCATCCGGATATTCGAAGCTTACCTTTTCAAAAGAGATTTCTCCCTTCGGGTCCTTTAACTCTATGGCATCCGGCTCGTCAAAGATCTCGATATCCGCATCCACAATCTGTAAGAAACGCTCGATGCCGGTCATGCCCCGCTGAAACTGCTCGGCAAATTCGATGATACGCCGGATCGTTGCAATCAGAGTGGACACATACAGCATATATGCCACCAGGTCACCGGCTGCAATTTTTCCTTTTACCATGAAAATACCGCCTGCCACCAGTACCACCAGATACATCAGTCCGTCAAACAGTTTGACCGTGGTATTAAATGCCGCCATATAGCGGTAAGTCAGCTTTTTGATGTCCAGAAAGGTGCCGTTGTCTTTCTCAAACTTGACATTTTCCACCTCTTCGTTGGTAAATGCCTTGACCACCTTATGTCCCAGCAGGCTGTCCTCGATCCGGGCATTCAGTTCCCCGATCTGGTTACGCTGCTTGCGGAAAGCACTCCGCATCCGGAAATTCAGGATCATGCACACACCGCACATCAGCGGAACGCACAGAAAGATCATCAATGTCAGCGGCAGATTGATATTTGCCAGAATGATAAAAGAAATCACCGTCTTGATCCCGGCGATGAAAAATTCTTCCGGGCAATGATGGGCGAATTCCGTCACATCAAACAGGTCGTTGGTGATCCGCCCCATGATCTGGCCGACTTTTGTATTGTTATAGTAGGTATTGGACAGCTTCTGTAAATGATTGTACGCATCTCTGCGCATGTCCGTCTCGATCTTCGCGCCCATGACATGTCCCATATCGGACATATAGTAGCTGGCGATGCAATCCACAATACGAAGTCCAAAATACAGAACCCCCAGTGAAAGTATGGTCTTCACCGACAGGGATGCCAGATCCCGCAGTCCTTCATTGGTAATGTAGCGCATGATCAACGGCAGCACCAGTTCGCAGACCGTGGTCAGTGCCGCACAGAACAGATCCATCCACAGGGTAAAACGGTACTTTTTAAAATAAGGTGCAAACCTGCGAAACAATTCGCGGGTCGAATATTGTTTATTGTCCATTGTTGTATTCCTTTAATTTCTGTTTCAGAGCTACAGGTATTGCCCCTCTCCCACATAGAAACGGACCTTTCCTTTTTGCTCATTCTTCTGATCATAAAGTGTTTTGTCCGCAGCAGACAGAAAGTCCCACACCCGGTTCGGGGATTGGGGGATGGCACAGACACCGCCTACGGAAATCGTAAGCCAGGGTTCCACAGAGGAGTCTTCGTTGGGGATCTCACATTCCCGGATGCCGGTACATAGTTGTCTTGCATGCTCCTCGGCATATTCCCTGTCACGTCCCGCCATGACCACCAGAAATTCATCTCCGCCGTAGCGGGCCACATAGTCCTCCGGAAAACATTTTTTCAAAGTATCCGCCACCGCACAGATTCCTTCGTCTCCCTTTCTGTGTCCATACCGGTCGTTCAACTGCTTGAAATGGTCGATGTCCAGGAACAGAATGCCCAGTTCCTTCTCATTCAGAAGACATTCTTCAAACACATCCTCCAGATAACGGTTTAGACTTCTCTTATTGTAAAGTCCCGTCAGTTCGTCATGATCCGCCTGATACAGCAGCCGGTTTCTCTTGCATTCCTGTTCTTTCTGCTCCTCTTCGGCTGTCTGTAATCGCTTTCTCAGTTCCATCATATACATGACCTGACTGTTTTCCGTCAGTTCCCAGCTGTCCTTCAGACGGAAAAAGGTATCCGCACTCTGCTTGAATTCCTCGGGAGTCATTCTGACACTGCAATAACGCATCCGCAAAGATAACAGCTGCAGCAGCAGACTCTTGTTCTGTTCAATGGCAGCCTTCGGTTCCAGGCAGTTCAACACTTCCTCGATCTGTTCCGGCTTGCCAATCTTTTCCACATATTGCAGGAGGTTCTGAATACTGTCATATTCTGAGGAAACCTGGGGCATATCCTCTAAGGCGATTACCGCTGCCCGCACATGTTCTTCCGCCTTCTTCCGGTCTCCGTTTTTCTCCGCCAGATGGGCCAGAAATACATTGACTCCCAGCCTTGTCTCACGGACGATCTCCCCGCTCTGCCCGGTCTCTTCCAATTTGCGCAATACCTTTTCCGCCTCGTCATCCATATGCAGATGCAAAAGACAGCATCCGTACTCTGCCAGCATTTTACGAAAATTGATCCTGCTGTAAGTACTGTGATCATCCGCCTGTTCAAATTCGCGGATACATTCCGCATAGCACTGCACCGCTCTGTCATAGGCTCCTATGAGGTAATACGCATCCGACATATTGCTCAGCACAATACTGTGTACCATTTTATCATTGTATTTTTCCGTGTAATCCAATGCTTTATCATATTGTTCCATAGCCAGAGACAAATTGTTCTGCATATGTGCCACAATACCGATCATGTTGTACACTCTGGCCACATGATGCTCCTGATCCGTTCCCAGAAGGCATCTGACACTCTCGTCCAGATAATGCAGACAGCCCTCCTGGTTCCCTGTCGTCAGTTGATAAAAGGCAGCAAAATAGCAGATCCATCCGTGGATTCCCTTATCATCCTGTTCTGTCACAGAGGAAAGTGCCTGTTCCAGGGTCTCCCAGGTAAAAGGAATTCCGTCTGCCATCTGCTGACTCAGGCGTTCTGCTGTCTCTAACATTTGCTGTCTCGTTGCGCTCATATCTATATCCATACCGTCCTGTTATTCTCTTCCAATTCCGTAAATCACGATTCTCCGG
>JBNMJR010000245.1:0-3590 GCA_050873925.1 Acetatifactor sp. | reverse complement strand
TGCCGGAACACTGTGGTCACAAGCTCCCGGTACCCTGCTTCCGTCTTCCCCCGCAGGATCTTCCTGCCCGCAAACGGATCCCAGTAATCCCTTCTGTGCACCCCTTCTTCGGTGAACACTGCAATCTCTCCCGGGGCCAGTCTGAAGATTCCCGCATAAGGGGTCTCTCTGGGCTCCGACACCGCCCGCAGATCCCGCATGGCATAAAACCGGTCAAACCATGCCGTATTTTCCTCCCAGTGTTCCCGTTCGCAGATAATCCCCGAAAGCAGTGTGGAAAACCAGACTCTTTGTTCCTCCTGAAAATAATAGACCGAACGGTTCCCCACCGCGTCATTGAACAAGGTCAATATACGTTTCCCCGGCTCCAGATACGCGCAGGCATAAGCTCCTCTGGCCACAGCAAGTGCTTCCTGCGGTTGTCTGCAAAAGCTTTCATACAGAATTTCTCCGTCCGGATGGCTGCACAGATCCCAGATACTTCCAAACCGCTGCACCAGTTCTCTTCGGTTATCCAGAATCACATCCGCCACGAACAGACTTCCCCGCTCTCCCTTTCTTTCATAAGGAAATCTTTCCTCCGCGGCTTCCCTTGTGACATTCTGTACCCCGCAGGCCAGATAATAATTTTCTTCCATTTTTTCCTCTATCCGGTCCAGACAGCTCGTCCCGTAGGCCTGCCGCATCCGCAGAGCCTCTTCCCGCAGGCTCCCCGCACGGCTTTTTCGTTGTGCCGCTGACTGCCCCGCACCCAGATCCACAATTCCCCAGATTGCCGACATACTATACTTATCCCCTCTTTCCGGAAACCTCCTTGCAGAACCGGGCCACGGTAGTATAACCGCTGCCGTCCCCTCCGGTCACATACATCTCCCCAAACCGCAGCCAGGCATGGGCCACCATTTTACCTTCTTCCATGCCGCACCCCAGATACAGGGTGGAAGGAAGTCCCCGCCGGTACAACAGTCTCTGGGCCGCCAGTGCCTGCACCAGGCATTTGCTCTCCCAGGGTGTCTTATCACAGACCTTCCTCACGATCCGGGCGATACGCGCCGCCTGCCGGTATCCTTCCCGGGATGCCGTTCCTGCGGATTCTTCGTTTTCTCTGCCCCAGCCCTTCCGCATTTTCCCCGGAGGCAGGAGCAACAGCTGCATGCGGAAGATTGCCGAATAATAATAGGTAAGTAAGGTTTCTTTTTTCCAGGGATTCTTCCACAGAAACCCATACGGACTTTTCATGACTTTTCTTACACTCCTTATGAATATCTTCATAAAACATCTTAGTGAAAGCGCAGTTGCAGTCTGCGGTAAATATCCTGCCTTACACCGATCTGTGCCTCATCGATCTGCCGCAGCATTTCTCTCTTATATTTTCCCCGGCCACAGACCACGCCCCGGACGGCCCGGATTCCCCAGGCTGCCGGAAGCAGCAGCTTCCCAGCAACGGGATTTTTCGAAAGCCACGGATAATACAACACCATATATTCATACGGTGGGAACCAGTACCAGCGTTTCAGGGCATCGCGGCCCTTTTCTCCCTTCTCCGGTTCCGCATCGCAGAACCGGTTCCAGATACCGTTTTCATCCTTGCCATAGATTCCACAGCCCTGCATATAGTCAAACAGTTGCTGATAAAACGTTTCGCCGGGTTCTCCTTGCAGCCAGATCCGTGCCAGCTTCTCCATATGCTCTGCAAATGCCGTCAGCCCCAGGCCCGCAAACTGCTTTCGCAGATAGTCTGCGTTCATTTTCCCACCGAATTTTTTCTGAAACACATAGATGTCCACCAGATTCCGGATACCACAGCCTCTCTTGTAAAAATGCTTTGCCATGTGGGCCATCATGTAAATATAGAAGTCTTCCGCCTCAAAATCATACACATACAGAAAACCCTTTCTGCGCACCGCCCGGGACAGATCCGAGAAATAGGCATACTGTCTCTCGTCCACCGTCCGGTCATACATGGCCCTGTGAGCCTCCACCACGATTCCCGGCGCTTTCCGGTAGATATCATGATGCTTGATCTTCTGTTGCAGGACATACCCCATGGCTTCCAGTTCCGCTGCCGCCTGCTCCATGAAATCTCCGTGGATCAGAATGTCAATATCACTCATTTCCCGCAGGAGCGGAGACGGATAATAGAATTTCATCCGGGCTCCTTTCATGGGCTGACAGGGAATCTTTGCCTGTTCCATCCGTGTCTCCAGCTTCTGCAATTCCTGCAGCTGCATACCGGTGAAAAGCATGCTTCCCAGAACTTTTGCCCGTAAAAGCTCTTTTTCTTCCTCCGAAAGCCCCTCTGTTTTTAACAAGGCTCCCAAAAGCAGATAATCCATATGGTTCTCCCCGGAGATCTTCACGATCTCCTTCACAGAGATTCCCTCCGGCAGAGGTGCCGCTTTTCTGTCCTCCAATCCGGCTTTCACCAGTTCTGCCAGATATTCTGCCATTGTTTCCATACGTGGTCCCCTTTCCCTTTATTCTCCAGGTACGCTTTCCACGACCGTTTCCTGTGCTTCGTCAGGAACCTCCTTCTGATCCGAAAGCGTTATAAACTCTTCCGTATATCGCAGAATATATTCTCCCCGTGCGGCAAAATATTCCAGAATCGTATCCCCGTCAGCCAGATATCCTTCCTCCGTCAGCTGCAGGCCGTAGCGCTCCGCCGTGGCCGTCACTGCCACCCGGTAAGTATCCAGAAGCGGTGTCAGATACTCTTCTGCCTTTTCCTGCGTCAGTTCTTCCGCATATTCCCGCATTCTCTGCCGGAATGCTGTCTGAAAGTCCTTATTCTTCAGCAGTCCCCGTAAAAACAGATCTTCTGCCACCCCCGGGCACAGATAGGTATTCACACTGTAATTGCTGACCTTATTCCGCCCCAGGGTATCCGTGGCATCCGAAAATTCCCAGTGCCATTTTCCCGTCTCTCCTTCTGCTGCCCGGCGCCACAAAGTGGTGGAAAAAGAGTCAAACTGCGAATTGCCGAAATAAAGGTTGGCGCAGCAATAATCCAGATAACTTTCCAGATCCATCTGTTCCAGGATCTTCTGATATGTTCCGGGGCCGGAGGTATCCCCCTCGGTCACCAGCCGGTACAGTTCTCCGTATTCCGGGGCGATCTGGGAGGGATAACGGTTCTCTATGACCTGGATTTCTTCCGGGGAGCTGCCGGCGCTTCGGGCATAGGTTGCCGCCGTATTTACTCTGCCCGCCAGATACAATCCCCAGAATTCCCCATCCACAAACACCAGACAGCCCTTCCGCTCTCCCAGCGTAAAATTTGTGATTTCTTTTAACAGCAGTTCCTCTAAGACCTGCCTGTTTTTGACCGCATGATCTGTGCCGCCCGCGTACAGAAGAAACGTGCCGTCCCGAAATAGATCATATAATTCACAGGTGTCCTCCGGCACCGGATCCGCTCCCGTCAGCAGAAAACTTTTCTGCCCGTAATCCAGATTTCCGTCCTTCCGCAAACTTAAAGTTACCTTCCCCTCATAAGTCAGATATCTGTCCGCTTCGAAGTATTCCATGTGGGCATTCATCTCTCCGCCCCGGTAATAATTGGCGGAATCAAACCGCAGGTCATCCGC
>JBNMJR010000244.1:0-3623 GCA_050873925.1 Acetatifactor sp. | reverse complement strand
GAGATCAAGGCGGTCTCCAGACAGGGACAGTACAATTATCTGCTGAAAGTAGCTCAGGACTGCGAACAGGAGACGGCAGTATTATACCGGAACAACGAGAGTGCACTTCCCATCATTGATCTGTTGGAACGAAAGGGACTGTCCTACCGGGTGAAAAATTCGGATATGACCTTCTTTTCCCATCCGGTAGTCAACGATATCTGCGATTTTATTCAATTATCCCTGGATCCATGGGATGGGGAGACATTCCTACGGATCTATTATAAGATGGGCGCCGGTATCAGCAAAAAGGCGGCTATGGAGGCGGTGGATGCCAATACCAGACGACTGACACTGTTAGACACGGTGGCGGAAATGGATGAGGTATCCGCCTATACCAGAAAACAGTGCAAGGCGCTGGCAACTCATCTGGATAATATGCGGTACGAGTCAGCGGGAAAAGCCATCTACCGGATCCTGAATTATATGGGATATCAGGAATTCATGGATACCCACGGGCTGGACAGTGGTAAGGCGGAGATTTTAAAGGCTCTGGGAGACCAGGAGAACAGCCTGTTTGATTTCCCTGCAAGATTACAGAAGCTGCAGGAGATGATGCGGGAGGGCTGTGGGGATCCGAAGAGTAATTTTATTCTGTCCACGATCCATTCCAGCAAGGGATTGGAATACACAAGAGTGTATCTGGCGGATATGCTGGCGGGAGTGATTCCTTCCCAGATCCCGCCAAGGGGCTGTAAGCCGGATTCCCCGGAGGCGAATGCCTATGAGGAGGAGAGAAGGCTTTATTATGTGGGAATGACGAGAGCGAAAGAACAGCTCTATGTATTTACCTTTGGCCCCAATATGACCTCGGCATTTTCCAGAGAATTATTTGATGCTCCGAAAGCATTGAATGCCGTAAGAAGGAACAGCATGGATACCGGAACCGGAGTATCTCTGTTAAAAACACCGGACAAAAGGATGCAGAAGCTGCCGCCCCGGGAAGTGGAGGCCTGCATCGCGGCCTGTGAGCCCGAACGGGAAGTACAGCATCAGAAATACGGAACCGGCAGGATCGTGTCCGTATCCGCTGACGGCATTGCCCAGATCCTGTTTGCAGGCGAAAACAGTACCAGATAAATATCCCTTCCCATTGCGTTTTCAGGGAAGATCCTTACCTTAAAATAATACATACCAGAGAGGAACAGCTATGTATACCATCGTAGTGGCAGATGACGAAGAAGAATTGCGCAGAGCAATCATAAGGAAGATCGACTGGGAGAGTATCGGCTTTCAGGTCGTGGGGGAAGCGGAGAACGGCATCGAAGCGCTGGAACTGGTGGAGCGGATGGAACCGGATTTGCTGCTGACGGATATCCGGATGCCTTTTGTCTCGGGAATCGAACTGGCCAGACAGGTCAGAGAGGTGCGTCCTACCACCCAGATCGCCTTCTTAAGCGGCTTCGATGAATTTTCCTATGCCCAGCAGGCCATTCAGTACAATATTATCAGCTATATGCTGAAACCCATCACCATGGCGGATCTGACGGAGGAACTGAAGAAGATCAAGCTTAAGATCGATGGGATCTTTGCGGAATTTAATGCCAGAAAACATGACAGCCCGGATCTGCAGCAGTTTTTCCTGCCTCTTTTACTGGATGATTATGCCAGCTTTGAGGGGGAGGACAGAGAGGAGCTTTTACAGGAACAGGCGGTCAGTAACGGTTTTCTGAAGGACCGAAATAATGCCTTTCAGTATGCGGTGCTGGCCATTACGGTGGAGGATACCGACGGGAAGAACCGCACGAGACCGGAACTGGTGCATTCCGTGGATATGATCCTGCAAAAATATATGAAGCATTATTCTTTTGCCATGGACGGAAGGATCATTGCAGTGCTGGCGGCCACCACGGCGACTTTTGACCGGTATCTGCACATTGCCGTTGGAGAGATGGTGCAGAGTACGGAACGTATTTTGAAAATGCATTGCCATATCGGTGTCAGCCGTATCAGAGAGCATCTGGGAGAGTGTCACGAAGCTTACAGAGGAGCCATGAGTGCACTGGGATATTGCACTCCGGGAGAGAGCAGCATCCATTATATTGCGGATGAAGAGCGGGACAATACCATGGACATGGAACTGGCGGCGGAATGTGTCACCCAGATGGAAAATCTGATCCGCGGCGGTTCCAGAGAAGAACTGGAAAATTATCTGAAGGATGTATTCGGTAAACTGGAGGCACAGCAGGACGCTGCCCTGAAATGCAAATTTCTGATCTTCCGGATGTCTTCGGCACTGATCCGCATTGCATACACAGTGACGGAGGATTCCGCTCTGTTCCAACGTTTTGCCATGCTGGAAGGCCCGATACGGGAATCCAGGGATCGTTTCACGGCACTTTGCCTGGAAGTATGGGAGCTGGTCAATGCGGGCAAGAAAAAGAGCAGCCAGATCCTGTGTGAAAAGGCCATGCAGATCATAGACAAAGAGTATGGAGATCCGTCCCTGTCTCTGGTAGGTGTCAGCAACAGCATTCATGTGAGCCCCAATTACCTCAGTGCCCTGATCAAAAAAGAGACCGGGGCAAGCTTCGTGGATCTGCTGACGAAAAAGAGGATCGAGACGGCAAGAGAACTGGTACTGGGCAGTTCCATGAAGATGCGGGAGATCGCGGAACGCTGTGGTTACAGCGACCAGCATTATTTCAGTTATTGCTTTAAAAAGTATTGCGGGGTATCGCCCAATGCCATGCGACAGGAGAAAGAATAAGATATGAAGAAACGAAAGACATCTCTTTCTTTTATGATTACGATACTGGTGGTGGGGCTGGTCACGTTGTTTTTGCTGTGGTCGACATTTTACTTTTTTTCTCTTTATGTGGGAAGTATGAAGCAGGCGGCACAGACCAGCAGTGAGCAGGCGGTGACCCAGGCATCCAATACCATTTCCAACTACATCTCAGATATGCAGGAGATCATGAGTCTGATCGAGAAGGATCTGACAAAGAGCGGTGGCAGTACCGGGCAGACCCTGGAGACCCTTTGCAGTGTCCGGTCGGATCTGGTGGCTGTCTATATCTATGATGAGCAGGGGAAGCTGGTGGATTCCCATACGGGAACCCATACCCTGAAGGAACATTATTTGAAGGATCTGTCCTATATCGAACTGGATTCCTACAGCCCCGGGGTACTCTATCTGTCGGAACCCCATGTGGAATCTCTGTTGCAGGATTATTATCCATGGGTGGTATCGGTGTTACAGGAGATTCCCGGAGCAGACGGACAGAAACTGCGGGTAGTCATTGATATCCGTTTCTCCAAAATATCGGATTATGTGGACAACGTGGGAATCGGGCAGCACGGTTACTGTTTTATCACAGACAGTAACGGAGAGATCATTTATCATCCCCAACAGCAGCTGCTGTATTCGGGCCTTAAGACGGAAGCCACGGAGGGACTGGATCTGAGCCACAACGGTTCCTTTGAGACTGAAGAACTGATCTGTAGTGTCCGGGCGCTGGATAACTGTAACTGGAAGGTGGTGGGCGTCAGCTATATCAGTGAACTGGTGACGGCCAAAGAGATGGAACTGGTGGGAAACATCTGTGTCATGCTGACGATCATTTTGCTGACGACCATGGTAG
>JBNMJR010000243.1:0-3625 GCA_050873925.1 Acetatifactor sp. | reverse complement strand
CGCCTACACGCGCCCTCCATGGCGCGAATCGGCTGACGCGGACATCGTGTCCGCTTTCCCCCTGTCTTTCAACACTTTTCAAGAAAATATCAACACCCTCCGACAAACATCCTCGGAAGGACATTTCGTCCGCCGTGGGCGTTCTGTTTACTGATTCCGCTAAAATCCATCAAATAACAGGAAATGGTGGAATTATTGTCTTGGGAGCAAATAATTTCCTCTATAATTACAGAAAAGATCTGATACAGAGGAATTGCTTCTTCTAAAGAACTTTTTCTACTCAATTTCCACCATTTTCATTAGTTTAGGGTTGTTTTAAAGGAAAACAGTAGCCCCGGCAGGGTATATTTCACTAACTCTCAATTTACATCTACATCGAATTACTAATTGACGTAACTACACATCCATATTATGATGAGAATAAATAAGACATTTTCGTAAGAATTTGGAGGTAATAGTATGCGTGAGTATGATGATGCGGTACTGGAGTGCTTCCTGGACAAACAGCTCCAGCTTTTTCCGGAAGCCGTGGCAGAGACCCTGGATGAGGCAGAAGATTTTCTGGAAGAGTGCATGGCAGTCGTGGTAGATTCCGTGGATGATGTCATCGAGTATTTCGATGAAGCCGGCATGGATGTGGACGGCGCTGTGGATGATGAGATCCTGGAAGCCGATGAAGTCTTCGATATCGGAGACGGCAGATACTTAATCGTAGAAGCGTAAACAAAGACAAAACAAGAATCCCCGGGAACAGGAAACGGTTCCCGGGGATCTTTGCGTTTGTACGGCCGGCGGCGCACGTTTTTATTTCTTCCGGTATTCTGCCGGACTGATATCCATGATCTTGCGGAACTTCTGGTGGAAGTAGTCCACGTTTTTGTAGCCCACGCGGGCGGCAATCTCGTAGACCTTCATGTCGGTCTGATCCAATAGCTCGGTGGCTTTGCGGACCCGCAGCTGATCCAGATAGGTGTTGAAGCTGATGCCGGTGCGCTGGGTGAACAGCTTGCCCAGATAGGAACTGTTGTAGCCGAACAGAGGTGCAATGGTCTCCAGTTTTAACGGCTCGCTGTAGTTGCGGGAGATATAGTCCAGAATGTCATCGAAGATGCTTTCGCTGGCATTGCCGCCGATACCCCGGATGATCGTGTCGAACTGCTCCGTAAAATACAACAGGATCTCATACAGATAATGTTTGCCCTCGATCAGCTCCAGAATCGCTGCATTGTGGGAAAACGGCAGATCCAGATCACTGTAGGTATGGGAAATATCCTGCTTGATCTGGAGAAAAATATCCGCCAGAAAATACTTGATATTGGAAGTGCCGTCATTGCTGACATAAAGCTCCCGCTTCAGACGGTCCAGCGTCTCGGAGATCCGGCGGCGGTTGCAGGTCTTGATATAATTCACCAGATCGTTGCTGTAATCCTGGGACAGCTGGGGTGAGATCACTGTCCGGAAGGAAGCGGGATCCGGCAGCTGGTCATAGGACAGGACGTGCTGGTTCTCATCACAGAAAAAACGGCGCTTCATCAGCTTACAACAGACATCATAGGAAGTATGGATCTGTTGCAGGGAAGTGACGGCGGGGCCGTAGGTCAGGAAAATGGTGTCAAGCGGGGAGCCTTTCTGCGTTCCTTCTTCATAATGCCGCAGACAGTCCTGAAAACGTTCCAGAGCAAAATTCCCTTTTAACAGGATCACATTCTGCCCGTCGATGGAGACACTTTCAAAAGAATTGTTCCCCTGATTGGTGACCCGCAGAATATCGGCAAAGCTGTAGGACTGAAAATAGGGAGTGTACCCCTCATAGATCACCACCTGATACAGAGGGGACTGCAAGCCCATTTCACCATAATTGATCGAAGGATTGTACTCTCTGCCGGTGAGCAGATCCATCAGTACAGTGGAACGGGCTTTTTGCAAATATTGACTGCGGGAAGTTTCTTTACGCTGTCTGGTCTCGATCTTTTCCCGGACGGAGCAGACACATTTTTCCAGTTCCTCCTCGTCGATGGGCTTCGTGAGATAGAAGGAAGCACTGAAATGCATGGCAGCCTGCGCATATTTGAAGTCGGAATAGCCGGAGAGGATGATAAAATCTCCCTCAAAGCCCATTTCCCTTGCTTTTTCCATCAATTCCGTGCCCAACATCCCGGGCATGCGGATGTCCAACAGTACCAGTCCCGGCTGGAATTTCCGGATCAGATCCAGAGCATCTTTGCCGTTGCCGGCTTCACCGCAGATACAACACCCCACGGCCGCCCAGTCGATAATATATTTCAGACCTTCTCTTACGATCTTTTCATCGTCTACCAGTAATACGTTAATGATTTGATTTTCCATGATCATCACTCACTTTCTGAAATCTTCTGTACTTCGGGGGCGGATACGGCGGAAGCGGTATTTCCGTCGCAATCGGCGGGAAGCCGCAGTGTGACACAGGTTCCCTCATGCAGTATGCTTTCGACTTCCAGTCCGTATTCCTCCCCGTAGAGGAGGTGGATCCGCTGATCGATGTTATAGAGCCCGATACTGTGGGTATCCTCCGGATCATGATTGCGGATCCGATCCCGGAGCGTCTGCAGTTTCGTCTCAGACATGCCATCGCCGTTGTCCCGGATACGGATCAGGAGGAGATCAGACTGTACCTGCACACTGATGGTGAGGTGCCCCACGGCATCCACATTTTCCAGACCGTGTACAATGGCATTCTCTACAATGGGCTGCAGCAGCAGGGGGAGGATCTGGTAGGCATCGGTGTCTATGGAAGGATCAATCTCAAATTCCGCATTGACTCTGGCGCCGAAGCGCATCTTCTGGATGGACAGGTAGGTCTTCACATAATCCAGTTCTCTGGTCAGCGTCGTAAAGCTGGTGCCGGTATTTTCCAGCACATAGTGCATGGATTTGCCCAATAGTTTAATGGAAGTGGCAACTTCCCGGTTCCCCTGGGCCAGTGCCTGCATCCGGATGGTCTCCAGTGTATTGTACAGGAAATGAGGATTGATCTGGCTGGCCAGCATCTTGAATTCCATCTGTTGCTGTTTATTGATCAGTTGCTGTCTGGTCAGCTGGGATTCGTAATAGCGGGCTTCCTTTTCGTGGATCATCTGCACTGTGGCTTTCAGATCTTCGAAGGTCTCTGTCAGTTCGTCGTCTCCCTTTACTTCATCAATAATATTGTAATCTCCCATACGGGCGCGGTGCATGGCGGTTTTCAACGTTCCCACCCGTTTACTGAAAAAGGAGGAGAACAAAAGGATCACCAGTGTCGGCACGCTGACTGCCAGCGTAATGATCAGGATGTAGAGCAGGGTCATGTGGTTGACGCTTTCCTGGGCGGTGGCATCATTGGTACAGATATAGAAATAGTTGTCCGTTTTGTAAGGGGTAAAGGTGGCAATGTGGGAAAGCATTTTTTGCCCTCGCAGCTGTGTATTTCCGGTATAGGAACAATAGCTTCCTTTAAAATCCTCCGGGAACGGCAGACTGCTGCCAAGAAGTCTGCGATCGGAGGCATAGAAGACCGGCAGGGAGTCCACGCTGATCATGACCAGATTGTCTGACTGCTCGATCCGGTTCTCCAGGTAGTTGTTGTCCAGATGCAGGACCAGATAAGCGG
>JBNMJR010000242.1:0-3641 GCA_050873925.1 Acetatifactor sp. | reverse complement strand
GAGACCCAGTCCCTTCTGGCGGAGAAAATATTACAGCAGGCAGAATTGGAAGAACGCACCCCCAAAAAGGTGCTGGTGCTGGATCTGGACAATACCCTGTGGGGCGGTCTGGCCGGAGAGGCGGATCATACACCGGTGCTTTTGTCGGAAGACCACAGCGGTCTGGCCTATAAAAATTTGCAGCGGGTCCTAAAGCTGATGCAGGAGCAGGGTGTGTTGTTAGCCATTGCATCCAAGAATAATGAAGAGGATGCCATGGAGATTCTGGAGAAACATCCCCACATGCTGCTTCGGCCGGAAACCTTCGCAGCGCGGAAGATCAACTGGGATCCGAAGCCGGACAATATCCGTAAGATGGCGGAAGAACTGAATCTTGGAACGGATTCTTTCGTCTTTTTCGATGACAGCGAAGCGGAGCGGGAAATGGTACGGCAGATGCTGCCGGAGGTAACGGTTCCCGATTTCCCGGCAAGACCGGAAGAACTGGCACCCTGCATGGTGAAGATTTACGAAACCTATTTTGCCCGGGCGGTGATCACGAAAGAGGATCGGGAGAAGACCGCACAGTACCGGGCCAATGCCGGCAGAAATGCCATGGCAAAGCAGGCGGTAAGCTTTGAAGATTATGTGAAAAAGCTGGAGATCTGTCTGATCCCGGTGGATCCGAAGGAACATCTGGACCGGCTGACGCAGCTTTTGAATAAGACGAATCAGTTCAACCTGACCACCGGACGATACACCAGAGAACAGATGCAGCAGATCGTGGAAGACGCCGGGAAGAGGGTATTCCTGTATCAGGTGACGGATACTTTTGGCGACAACGGCATTGTGGCGGCGGCCATTGTGGATACCGCCGGAGAACTGCCGGAGATCACGGATCTGGTCATGAGCTGCCGCGTCATGGGCAGAAATATCGAGAATGCGGTGATCGACCGTATCGAAGAGCAGATGCAGGAGGAAGGATATACCGGACTCCGGGGCAGATATGTGCCCACGGCGAAAAACAAGCCGGTGGAAAACCTGTATGAGAGACTGGGCTACCGGGAAACCGGTACGACACCGGAAGGCGGCACCTGCTATGAAATCACGTTTGCAGAGAAGCCGGAGAGGGTGTACTGGCTGAAGGAAACTTTGTACGATTGATCGTGGGTACAGAGGTGACGGTTGCCGGACGGGATTCCGGACAGTGGCAAATGTTGGAAGAAAATGAAGATAAGCAGAGGATAACCATATGAAAGAGAAAATCATAAAGCTGATTGAAGACGTATTAAAGGTTCCGGCGGGAACCATCACCGAGGATACCATGATCGAAGATGTGGAGCAGTGGGACTCCCTGGCTCATGTCATGATCATCGGACAGCTGGAGGAAGAGCTTGGTGTCAGCATTCCCTTAGACGAAGCCATTGAGTTAAAAGGAATGCGTGAACTGTTGGAAAAGGCGGGCTGCTAATGAGTGTTACATTAAGAAAAGTCACCGAGGGAGATCTGGAACAGATCATGCGCTGGCGCATGGATCCGGACATTACCCGTTATATGAATACGGACCCGAAACTGACGTTGGAAGGGCAGAAGAAATGGTTTGCCAAAGTGCAGCAGGATCCGGATGTGAGCTACTGGATCATTGAGATCGACGGCACGGCGGCCGGTGTGATCAACTACACGGGGCTGACCAATCCTTTAGGAGATCTGGGGTGGGCCTATTACGTGGGTGAGAAAAAACTGCGCAGTATCCAGGCCGCGCTGGCATTGGAGATGAGCATGTATGACCATGCATTTCTGGATCTTGGGAAAAACGCGGTATACAGTGATGTATTTACTTTGAATCAGGGCGTTATCCAGCTCCATAAGATCTGTGGCTGTGAAGTCGTGGAGGAGAAAAAAGCTCATGTGGTGAAAAACGGAGTCGCCTACGACGTGACGTTTATGCGCATGACAGCGGAACACTGGAAAGAGATCCGGGACAGCAAAAAGTACGAGCATATTGTATTTCCTTAAAAAGATTTTATACGCAGATTTGTGCCTGCGCAAGCTGCTATAGCAGCTGAAAATTTGCAGGTTACGGAAAGGCAAGGGTACTATATATGAACAAAGAGATCATGATCGGGAATCATAAAATCAGCGAAAATTCCCCGACTTTTGTAATCGCAGAGATGTCTGCGAATCATCTGATGGATTTTGACAGAGCGGTAGCCATCATGCAGGCGGCGAAGGATGCCGGTGCGGATGCCATTAAGATACAGACCTACACTCCGGATACCATCACACTGGACTGTGACGATCCCTGCTTCCAGATCACGCAGGGAACCATCTGGGACGGCACCACACTGCACAAGCTGTATGAGACCGCTTATACTCCCTGGGAGTGGCAGCCGAAGTTAAAAAAGATCGCAGAGGAAATGGGACTGGTCTTTTTTTCCTCTCCTTTTGATCTGACCAGTATTGATTTTCTGGAAGAAATGGATGTGCCCGTATACAAGGTGGCATCCTTTGAGATCAACGATATTCCTTTCATCCGCAAGATCGCCCGTACCGGCAAGCCCATCATCATGTCTACCGGAATCGCTTATCTGGCGGATATCGAGCTGGCTCTGCGCACCTGTAAGGAAGAGGGCAATGAGAACGTGATCCTCTTGAAATGCACTTCCGCCTATCCGGCGCCCTATGAGGATATCAATCTGAAGACGATCCCTTCCATGAAGGAAGTCTTCGACTGCGTGGTGGGTCTGTCCGACCATACCATGGGCTGCGCTGTGGCCGGAGCCGGAGTGGCACTGGGCGCAAAAGTAGTGGAGAAACATCTGACCCTGCGCAGAGCGGACGGCGGTGCGGATGCGGCATTCTCCATGGAACCGGAAGAATTCAAAGAGATGGTGGATCACATCCGCATGATCGAGAAAGCGGTAGGAAAGGTGACCTACGATCTGACACCGAAGCAGAAGAAGAGCAGAGAACATTCCCGTTCCCTGTTCGTGGCACAGGATATGAAGGCCGGAGATGTATTTACTCCGGAGAACCTGCGGTCTGTGAGACCTTCCTGCGGACTGCATACCAGATATTATGAGGAACTGCTGGGCAAACGGATTACCAGAGATGCAAAACTGGGAACCCCTATGGACTGGTCCCTTGTGGATTTCACAGAGAAAGAACAGCAGTAAGGAGCATAAATGTATTATTTTCGGGCGGACGGCAGTGCCGCTACGGGGGCAGGACATCTGATGCGCTGCCTCACGGTGGCACAGGAATTGCAAAAACGAATACAACATCCGGAACAACTCTGTTTTCTGTGTGCGGAAGAGGCTTCCGCGGAATTGCTGCAAAGCTGGAACATGCCGGTACAGGTTCTGGGGACGGATCCTTCCGATCTGGAAGGGGAGATTCCGGTGCTGGAACAGCGGATACAGGGAAATGACCACGTCTTTCTGGTGGACAGCTATGCGGTAACGGATGCCTATTTGCAGGCACTGCGCCGGTTCGGTAAGGTGTATCTGCTGGATGATATGCAGCAGCATGCATTTCCGGTGGATGGTGTGATCAATTACAATCTGTTTGCTTCCCCGGAAAAGTATCGGGAACTGTACAGCAGTAATACCGGACAGTATCTCGGAGCAGCTTATGTGCCGGTGCGTCAGCAGTTCTGCGAG
>JBNMJR010000241.1:0-3650 GCA_050873925.1 Acetatifactor sp. | reverse complement strand
GAGGAGAGCAGTCGGGCCACATCATTTTCCTGGATGAGAACACCACCGGAGATGGACTCCTCAGTGCACTGCATCTGTTGCAGGTCATGGTAGATACCGGAAAGCCTCTGTCAGAACTGGCACAGGTATGGAAGTACTGCCGCAGGCCCTGGTCAATGCGAAAGTTGCCAATCACAAAAAAGATAAATATATGGAGTACCCTGAGATTGCAGAAGCAATCCAGAAGCTGGAAGCAAAGTTCGCCGGAGAAGGCCGCGTATTGATCCGTCCTTCCGGAACAGAACCTCTGGTGAGAGTTATGATCGAGGGAAAGGATCAGCAGGTGATCCAGGAAGAGGCGCAGAAGCTTGCCAACCTCATACAGGATATCATGTTTTAGCAGACAGATTCCGAAAGTTGTCTGGGAAAAGCCCTTGTGAATGCTTTTCATTCATGCTATGATAGAAATGTAAATGAAAAGTAAAATCATATAACACTAGAGAAAATAATGCAGAATAATATAGATATTGGAGGGTTTATTATATGGTAAGTCAGAAAGTTGTAATCAAGAATCCTACGGGTCTGCACCTGCGCCCCGCCGGAATTCTGTGCAAAGAGGCAATGCAGTTCAAATCACTGATTACTTTCAAATTCCGTGAGAACACTGCAAATGCCAAGAGTGTACTCAGTGTACTGGGTGCCTGCGTAAAATGTGGGGATGAGATCGAATTCGTATGTGAGGGTGAGGACGAGGCAGAAGCTCTGAAGACCCTGGTAGAAGCCGTAGAGAACGGTCTGGGAGAATAACAGGATCATCATAATGGAAGATCACAGAGGCTGTGCATAGGGAAGATGCGCAGCCTTTTCCTATGGAATTGTCCGGAACGATGGAAAATAATAGTTTCATAGTCAAAGGATTTATGATATTCTGTAACTATTCAAGACTGATTATGCCAATATGTTCTGAATAGTTTATAGTATATGAGGGAGAGAAAATAAATGGAAGAAAAAAGCATGAAGAAAAGTTTCTCCGGCTTAGGTTTCCGATTCCTGATCGGAACGCTGGTCATCTACGCGGTACAGATGGGAGTAATGGCAATCGTAGGTGCGGTGAAGCCGGAATGGTTGCAGGACACCACCATAAGCCTGATTCTTGCGGTAATCCCGCTGTATCTTGTAGGCATGCCTGTTCTGATCGCACTGGTGAAGAGGATGCCCGGGGAAGCACCTGCCAGGAAAAGCATCACACCGGGACAGTTTATTCTGGCGCTGATCATGTGCTTTGCACTGATGTACTGCGGCAATCTGGTGGGCACACTGATCACCACTGTCGTAGGGGCATTAAAAGGCTCCGCAGTGGACAATGCGGTGATGACCTTTGCCACCGGATCCAATATGATCGTGACATTTCTCTATATGGTGATCTGCGCCCCGATCCTTGAGGAATATATTTTCCGGAAGCTGATCGTGGATCGTACTGTAAAATACGGTCAGGGAATAGCCATTGTTCTGTCCGGCCTGATGTTCGGACTGTTCCATGGCAACCTGAATCAGTTTGCCTACGCGTTTTTACTGGGAATGTTTCTGGCATTTCTCTATGTGAAGACCGGAGACCTGAGAGTGACCATCGGTTTACATATGTGCATTAATTTCATGGGAGCCGTAGTCAGTGTACTGTTACTAAAAGCGATCCATCTGGAGGAGTACCAGGAGGTCATTATGAACGGTGCGGATTCCCAGGCGGTCATGGACTATATGATGGAATATCTGCCGGGCTGGATCGGCTATATGATCTATGTACTGTTTATTCTGGCTGTACTTGTTACGGGAATTGTACTGTTCATTGTATTCCGTAAAAAGCTGAAAGTAGAGCCGGGACAGATTGCAAAGGGACAGAGGTTCAAGACCGTGATCTGCAATCCGGGAATGATTTGCTACTGCATATTCTGGATCGCAATGATCATTATCCAGATGTTCCCGGAAATCGTAACAGCTATTACGGGAAGGCTGTAGGAAGAACGACTGTGGCAGAACATCGCCGCAAAGGAGATAGAAAATTATGTACGCATTTGACAGCAGAATACGTTACAGCGAGACAGACAGTGAAGGAAAACTTACGCTGGACGCATTACTGAATTATTTTCAGGATTGTTCCACCTTCCATTCGGAGGATGTGGGGCTGGGAATCGGTTATATGAAGGAGATCGGTCAGGTCTGGGTCCTTTCCTCCTGGCAGATCGTTGTGAACCGGTATCCGAAATTAGGAGAAAAAGTAAAGATCGTGACGCTACCCTATGAGTTAAAAGCATTTTTGGGATACCGTAATTTTGCCATGCTGGATGAACAGGGCGAATATCTGGCGAAAGCCAACTCCTTATGGAGCCTGCTGGATGTCCGGAGCGGGAAACCGGTGGTGGTCAATGAAGCCATGCGCAAAGGATATGCCATAGATGAAAAGCTGGACATGGATTATGCTCCCCGTAAGATCGCGGTACCGCAGGGCGGTGAATTGCTGGAGCCCATCGTGGTGAAAAAACATCACCTGGACACCAACCATCATGTAAATAACGGGCAGTATGTGAATATTGCCATGGAGTATCTGCCGGATGATTTTGTGATCCACCAGATGCGGGCGGAGTACAAGAAACAGGCATTCCTGGATGACGTGCTGCATCCGTATGTGGTCCGGGAAGAGAACGGTTATGTCATTTGCCTGCAGGATGAAGCCGGGAAACCTTATGTATCAGTGGAATTTCAGGGACAGTAATCCTATACTGTCAGAACAGGAGAGAACGTGGAATTGAGATTAGGCGAAAAACAGACGCTGGTAATAGTAAAAAAAGTAGAATTCGGAGTCTATCTGGCAACGAAGGAGGCACCGGAGGATAAGGTGCTTCTGCCGGCCAAACAGGTTCCGGAGGGAGCAAAAGTCGGAGACGAACTGGAAGTATTCCTTTACCGTGATTCCAGTGACCGGCTGATCGCTACGACCCGCACACCGAAGCTGTGCCTGGGACAGGTGGCGTTGCTTACCGTGGCACAGGTGGGAAAAGTGGGAGCATTCCTTGACTGGGGACTGGAGAAGGATCTGTTCCTGCCCTTTAAGCAGCAGACCCGCAAGGTAAAAGCCGGAGATCAGGTGTTAGCATCCCTTTATATCGACAAGAGCGGCAGACTGTGTGCCACCATGAATGTCTATGAGCATCTTCGCACAGACAGTCCGTACAAAAAAGACGATAAGGTAACCGGCAGGATCTATGAGATCAGCAAAAATTTCGGTGCGTTTGTGGCAGTGGATGACTGTTTTTCCGGACTGATTCCGAAGAAAGAACTGTTCGGGGATACCGAACTGAAGATCGGTGATCAGGTCACCGCCAGAGTGGCAAAAGTGTTAGAGGACGGAAAGCTGACGTTGAGTGTCCGGGAAAAGGCTTATCTGCAGATCCAGAAAGACGCGGAGAAGATCGAGAGACTGCTGGACAGCTATGAAGGATCTCTGCCGTTTAATGACAAGGCGGCACCGGAAGTGATCGCTCATGAGACCGGCATGAGCAAGAATGAGTTCAAGCGTGCGGTAGGACATCTGTTAAAAGAAGGAAAGATCCAGATCACGGAGAAAAATATTCGCAGAGTGCGTGGATAGTGTGGAAAAAACAAAAGAAGTGTGCTAT
>JBNMJR010000240.1:0-3717 GCA_050873925.1 Acetatifactor sp. | reverse complement strand
CGGATGCTGCGGTAATCGTGATCACGGCAGGAGCCAACCAGAAGCCGGAGGAGACGAGACTGGATCTGATCCGGAAAAACAGTGCCATCATGAAGTCGGTCATCGGAGAGATTAAAAAAAGATCCTTTGAAGGAATTTTGCTTATCGTATCCAATCCGGTGGATATTCTGACATACATAGCTCTGAAGGAATCCGGTTATCCGGCTAATCGCGTTATCGGTTCCGGAACGGTATTGGATACCGGAAGATTCCGGTATGAACTGGGAGAGCATCTGGGAGTGGACAGCAGAAGTATTCACGCTTTTATTATCGGCGAGCATGGGGACAGTGAACTTGCGGCCTGGAGTGATGCCAGAGTCGGCGGAATGCTGATCAACGATTTCTGCGAACTACGGGGACATTATGATCATGAAACATCTATGGAAAAAATATTTCATAGCGTGAAGAACAGTGCTTACGAGATCATTGCCAGAAAGCATGCAACTTATTACGGAATTGCCATGGCGGTATGCAGGATCTGCGCAGCCATCGTTCGTAACGAACAGTCTATTCTGCCGGTATCCAGTCTGATGACGGGAGAGTACGGACTGGAGAATGTGGTCTTAAGCATTCCTGCCGTGGTGGATGAAAACGGCATCGAGACGGTAGTTCCTATTGAATTAAATGAGAAGGAACTGACGGAATTGCAACACTCCGCCGGGGTGCTGAAAAAGGTGATCGCGGAATTTTATCCGGATTAGTCCATAGGCTTCAATAATGTAAAATGACTGCGCTGTGTCCGGAGGACGCCAAGCTTCGTAAGCTTGCCGAGTTCTGCGGACATGGCGCTTCTTTCCACCCCGAGGTAGTCTGCCAGCTCCTGACGGTTGAAAGGAATGACAAAATCGTTGGAACCTTTCATTTTTGCCTGATCGGTCAGATATGCCATCAGCTTTTCCCGGGTGGTTTTGCGGGAGGTATATTTGATCTTCTGATTCAGATACATATTGTTCTGGGCCACGATTCCCAGAAGATTGCGGACCAGAGTGTGATGGAATTTGCAGCCGTTGTCACAGGTGTTTAACAGTGTTTTCCCATTCAGGAACATTACGGTACAGTCCTCCGCAGCCACGATATCCACGGGAAGATAAGGAATTCCCGCACAGGCGAAAGCCTCCCCGAACAGGGATCCCCGGGAGATAGAAGCCGTGATATTGCGGTTGCCGTAGTAATCGTCCTGCAGGATGTGAATGGAGCCGGATTCAATGATGCCGATGAAATCTGCGGGATCTCCGGCATGTCGGATGTATTCTTCCTTCTGATAGGATTTCGTATAGGCATTCAGGCGCTTTAGCATAACAGGGATGTCTTCGGGTAAAATATTTTGAAAGAGAGGATTGTCCATAATAAATTCTCCTTTTGTTGGAAAACCAACATACTTGATGGGATGATTTTAGTATAATCACCTCAGAAAGTCAAGAAAAGTTCAGGAAAGGATGGACAACGATGTATAAAAATATCGATAAGCAGACCAAATTAAATCTGAAGGATCTGGTGGAATACCAGGAGGGCCAGGTAGTCAGCAAGACTCTGGTACAGAACGACTATGTAAGCATGACGATCTTTTCCTTTGACAAGGGCGAGGAGATTTCTACTCATGCGGCAGGCGGTGATGCCATGGTAACCGTTCTGGAAGGCAAGGGCAGATTTACCGTAGGCGGCGAAGTATTCTATGTGGAAGAGGGCGAGACCCTGATCATGCCCAAGGATATTCCTCATGCAGTATACGGCGAAGAGAGATTTAAGATGCAGCTGACTGTGTCCTTCTAAGTTATAAGTCGTGTTATAAGTTGTGTTGTATATACCGCCTGTAAGGCTTCGCTATCCTTACAGGCGGTATTTTTGCGCCCTGTGTTCTGCATTTACCGCCGGGGCTAAGAATGCAGTGCGGCAGGCGTTAATCGGGAAAATAAAGTAAGGTTGTTGATGCAGACAGGGAATTGCGGCGTCTGGATAAATGTGATAAAATGTTATCAGTTAGAAGATACTAACCGGTGGCGCTTTTAAATGCATGGAAGGATTCCGAATGGAAAGATTTAGATACGAAGCAGACCGTCGAGCAGATATCGGCGTGTTGAACTGTCAGGGGGAAACGAGGAGATTACAGTCATGAAGAGAGCATATGCAGCATCCAAATATGCAAAAACCTATGAACAATATTGCAGGGAATTATATCCGGAGCAGGCGGAGGAGATCTTTTGCAAGGCCGAAGAATATTACAAGGCTCTTGTAAAAAATGACATGCCGGACCTGGGGGAGAACATGATGGCTGCCAATATGCTGGACTGGTTCACCATTGTCTCTTTTTACGAGGCCAGTAGTCATAAGCTGGACGGAGAAGCGCTGCTTGCGATCAAACGCCGGGCAGTAGACAGGATGAAATTTCTCGGAAGGGTCGTCAACGGCAACAAGAGCAACTGGCCTTATAAATTGTTTGAGAAGACTTACCGGAATTTTATCCGGATGCAGAAGGAGCATCAGGAAAAAGGCGAATGGATGGACAGCTGGAAAGTGGAGATCAATCCGGATCACAGGACTGAGGGTTTCTGTTTCCACCTCGTCGGATGCCCTATCGCAAAGCATGCGAAAGAGCATGGATACGGCGAACTGCTTCCCTATCTGTGTAAGACGGATCATTATCTGGCGGAGATCATGCATGCCCGTCTGATCCGTACCCAGACGGAGGCACTGGGCGGTGACCACTGTGATTACTGGTATGTGGGGGATGAAAGCCCTGTTCTGAAAGACTATCAGGACCTGGAACAGATTTAGCAGTAAAAAGAAGCAGAAGGTCTACGCGGGAGGGAAAGAGATGGCAAAAGCAGTGTTCAAAACAGATGGTTCTTACAAGCCGTTATTCGATCATATCAAAGAAACGGATGGTGCAGAAACAGCGGAAAAAATCTGTGCCGAGGCCAATGCAGCCTATGAACGTCTGGTAAGTGGGAATCATACGGACCTGAACAACACGGCAAAGATGCACTGGAAACAGTGTTGTGAAAGAGCGGCAATCTATAGGACAGTGCGGAAATATTATCCGGAAACCGTTTTGGAATGGCTGGATGAAGCACTGGAAAAGTTTGGGCTGAGTGCAGCGGCTTCTTTGAACCGTATTATGCGTTTTCCGGGGATGAAATCTCTGTTTTTGCCGATCATGTGTAGTATGGCAAAATCTATGTTCGGACCCAAAGGAGGCTTTCGAAATCAGTTCGGCCGGGTGACGAAGCAGGAGGTTCATTTTGATATTCTGGAATGTCCCTATTGCAAGTATATGAAGGAACTGGGATGCCCGGAACTGGGGCCGGGATTCTGCAAGAGTGATGAATACTCCTACGGAAATCTGAAAGATTTTACCTTCGAGAGAACCCAGACGCTGGCTACCGGTGGAGAAAAATGTGATTTTTGTATGCGAAGAAAATGATAATTTTGTTGGAAAAACAACATAATGACCTGCTTAAGTTTGCTATAGTATGGAAAGAGACAAAGAGAACAGCAAAATTAAGGAGGCAACATGATTCGAAAAATCATTCACATTGATGAAGAAAAATGCAATGGCTGCGGTATCTGTGCCACAGCATGTCATGAAGGTGCCATAGATATTATTGACGGCAAGGCAAAGCTGGTCAGAGAGCATTTCTGCGACGGATTCGGTGACTGTCTGCCCGGGTGTCCTACGGG
>JBNMJR010000239.1:0-3763 GCA_050873925.1 Acetatifactor sp. | reverse complement strand
GTATCGCACCGGCCATCGGCCTGATGCTGTTAAACATTGGTGTAGGCTCCAACGCAGGTATCTACTCCGAGAACGGGGGACCTTTTTATGCGATGAGAGACTTCTTTGGTGCGCTGACTCCTTCACTGGCCAAGACCAATATGGGATCCGGATACTCCGCAATGGTGCTGTCCGTAGTTACCATGTTTGTAGGTCTGTTTGCCATTGTTGTTCTGGCACAGAGAGGCGTCAAGGGTGCTGTTTTACTGGGTATGCTGATCGCCAGCATCATCTATTGGGCAGGAGAGGCTGTTTTCCTGGGAACCAATCCCTTTGCTTCTCTGACAACCGCATCTTTCGTACCGGCATTCGGAGATATGGCTTCCACCACACTGTTTAAGTTTAATTTCCAGGGATTTGCAGAGATTGGCTGGTTTACTGCAATTACGCTGATCATTACTTTCTGTATCATCGATATGTTTGATACCATCGGCACGCTGGTGGGAACCGCAAGCCGTGCGGGAATGCTGGATAAGGACGGCAAGATGCCTAACATGAAGCAGGCCCTGCTGTCCGATGCGGTAGGTACTCTGGCAGGTTCCGTAACCGGTACTTCCACCGTTACCACTTTCGTAGAGTCTGCCTCCGGCGTGGAAGCAGGCGGACGCACCGGTCTGACTGCACTGACCACCGGTATCATGTTCCTTGCATGTATCTTCATCGCACCCATCGCCGGTATCATTCCTGCGGCAGCTACTTCTTCCGCATTGATCTATGTGGGTGTCCTTATGGTAGCAGGTCTTAAGAACGTAGATTTTGATGACATCTGCCAGGCACTTCCCGTGGCTCTGATGATGATCGCCATGCCGATCTCCGGATCCATCGGACATGCTATCGGTATCGGTCTGATCACCTATACCGTTATCAAGGTATTCACCGGTAAGGCTAAGGACGTATCTGTACTTACCTATGTATTATCCTTGATCTTCCTGTTAAAGTTCTTTATTGTCGCATAAAGAGTTTTGACACATCAGCAATAAAAAACAGGTCAGAATATGGGGGCGGGCACTGCACGGGGCGGTGCCTGTCTTCTTATATCCGGAAAAGTGAGAAAAAATATGGAATTTGTTGTATTTGCGGGCGTATTGCTTTTACTTTTGGTATTTATGATCGTGCAGGAACTTGTGCAGGTGAAAAAACAGGAAAAGCTATTCGAGAAGTCTCTTCGGGAAAATTACGGAAAGGAATCGCCGAAGGAATATTCTCTGGAGAGATTCGCAAGACTGGACAGCTATCTGGAACGGCATAAGGATGGAAAACAGCTGGATGACATCACCTGGAATGATCTGGGAATGGATGAGGTCTTCCGGCGGATCGACCGCACCCATTCCGCAGCGGGAGAGGAATATCTGTATTATACGCTCCGGAATATTTTCTGTGGTAGAGAGGCGCTGGAACATCTGGAAGAAGTAACGGACTGGCTGGAGGAACAGGAGGATACCAGAGTCAGGATTCAGCTACTGATGAAGCAGCTGGGACATCTGGGGAAATATTCCCTCTACGATTATCTGGACAATCTGGATTATCTTGGGAAACGTTCCAACCGTAAGATTCTAGTGGGCAATCTGTTATACCTTCCGTTTGCCGGATTATTGTTCGTGGAGCCTGCCGTGGGTACCATAGGAATTGTTATATGCATGCTCTGGCACATCCTGACGTATTTTCGGGAGAAAAAAGTGATCGAACCGTATATTATCAGCTTCGCTTATGTATTACGGCTGATCGATGTATGTGAGGAACTGGAGAAGCAGAAAATACCGGTATATAGAAGAGAACTGGATGAACTCCGGGAGGCGCTGAAAAGCCTGCGGGAGTTAAAACGGGGATCCTACTGGGTCATGGCCGGCAATCAGGGACGGATCGGCGGAAATCCACTGGATATTCTGGCGGATTATCTCCGAATGATATTGCATCTGGATGTTCTGCAATTTAATTGTATGCTGGAAAAGTTGCGAAAAAAGACCGGACAGGTGGAGAAGATGCTTGCAATCACCGGGTATCTGGATATGGCAGTGTCCATAGGCGGATTCCGGAGATCACTGGAAGGGTATTGCATTCCGCAGCTGGAAGAGGATACGAAGAAAGCCTTTCTGCATATGGAGAACGGCTGGCATCCGCTGTTATCTGACCCGGTGAAAAACAGTATCCGGGCGGACAGAGGAATCCTGCTTACCGGCTCCAATGCTTCCGGCAAATCCACTTTTTTGAAAATGGTGGCGGTGAATGCTGTTCTGGCACAGACCATCCATACCTGTACGGCACAAAGCTATCATGCACCGGTATTCCGGATCTTTTCCTCCATGGCACTGCGGGACAGCATGGAGAACGGCGAAAGCTATTATATCGTGGAGATCCGGTCTCTCAAACGAATCCTGGATGTGGCAAAGGAAGGAACGGATCCTGTGCTGTGTTTTGTGGATGAGGTATTGAGAGGAACCAACACGGTGGAACGGATCGCCGCGGCAACGCAGATCCTGATCCGGCTTTCGGAGAGCGGAACGCTTGGATTTGCAGCTACTCATGATATTGAAATGACGGAACTTTTGAAGGAATACTATGACAATTATCATTTTGAGGAAGTGATCCGGGACGGAGATATCCTGTTCCCCTATCAGCTGCTGCCGGGAAAAGCATCTACCAGGAACGCAATCCGGCTGCTTCAGATGATGGGGTATGATGAGCAGATCATAAAGAATGCTTCCGGACAGGCGGAATGCTTTCTTAAGACAGGAAAATGGACAAATGCCCCGGCGACCATATCCGAAGGGACCACTTGACGATACGGGGATTTCGTTGGTATACTTCTAATACATGCAATAGTTTCGGGATACAAAGGTATCGGAAAAAGGAGAAGACATTATGGCAGTAAGCTTTTTGAATTCATTTTTATCTTATCTGGTAGTACTGGTAGTCATTGCGGCTGTAGGTGCAGTGGCCATTACATTGGGAATCACTCTGCGTAAGAAAAAGAATGCTGCAGAGGAAAAGAAACAGTCAGAAGAATAACCTATGGCAAAATCGTCGGGACAGAAATTAAAACTTTTATATCTGATCAAAATGCTGCAGGAGAACACGGACGAAAAACATCCCATGAGCACACCGGATATCATAAAATATCTGGAAAATCAGGGGATCCATGCGGAGCGCAAGAGTATCTACAACGACATGGAATGTCTTGCGGATTTCGGCTATGATGTGGTGCAGGTACAGAGCAGACTGGGAGGCGGTTATTATCTGGGCAGCCGTGAGTTCGAACTTCCGGAATTAAAACTCCTGGTGGATGCGGTACAGTCTTCCCGGTTCATTACTACGAAAAAATCCAGAGAGCTGATCCGGAAACTGGAACGGATCGCCGGGAAAAACGATGCCGGTAAGCTGCAGAGACAGGTCTACGTGGCCGGAAGAGTCAAGACGGAGAATGAGAGCATTTATTACAGTATTGACGCTATTCACCGGGCCATTCAGGAGAATAAACAGATCTCTTTTGTCTATCTGGACTGGAATCTGAAAAAGCAGCTGGTGCCCAGACCGAACGGTAACAAATGCGTCAGTCCCTGGGCGCTGATCTGGCGGGAGGAAAATTATTATCTGGCTGCCTATGACAGTGAGGACAGAGTGATCAAACATTACCGCGTGGACAAGATGGGACAGGCGGAAGTGACGGATCTGCCCAGAGAAGGGGTGGAACGGTTCTCACAGATCGATGTGACCGCCTATACGAATC
>JBNMJR010000238.1:0-3791 GCA_050873925.1 Acetatifactor sp. | reverse complement strand
TCTCTGCGATGTCCATATCTGTATGCAGGAATCCCTTCCCGATACAGAATGCGGTCAGCCGCTCTGCCGCTACCTCGGCATTCCACTCCCGTGCGATCGTATCGTAGGCATTTTCTCCTATTCTTCGACAGGATTCCCGATCCCGCAAAAGTCCGCTGACGATCTGCAGCAGCCGGTCCTCTCTGCCGGTCTCGTAAGCATATCCGTTCTGTCCCGGCCGGATCAGATAAGGCGCCGCGCCAATCATGGCATCTGCCACCACGGCGCATCCGCTGTTCATTGCCTCATTCACCACGGCTCCCCAGCCTTCCTTGCGGTCGCTGGTCACGAGATAGATATCCGCCCGTTCCATGGCTTTCCTGACTTCGGCAGGTTCCCGGTATCCCGGAAGACTTACTTCCTCTTCCAGCCGGTACTCTTCCCGCAGCCTGCGCACTTCCGGCTCCAGTTCTCCTCCGCCGATCATCTCCAGATGAAACGGTATCCCCTGTTCCTTCAGGCTTTTGGCCATTCTGAGGGGAAGTTCCGGATGCTTCCAGTCGATCATTCTGGCCGCCCAGAGGATTCTGGCCGGTTCCTTGGCATCCATAAGCCGTTCTACATTATATACCTTTTTTTCGGGAAAATATCCCCATTTTAACATTTTTCCCGGATATGCCCTTACAATATGAAAATCCGACGGCACATAGGCTCCCGCACACAGCAGATACACCGGATCCTTGCGATACCGGGTATGATCCAGATACTTTTTGTACAGGCCCCGGGGAGAGATGGCTTTCCACTGCGCCTCTTTGTACATGCGTTCACTGTAGCGGATCACTGTCTTCTTCTGCTGCAACCGTTCCTGAATATAGCTTTCGTCATCCGTTCCGCCGAACAGCACGACCTCCGCCTCTTCAATGAGCTGTCTGCCCCGTTCCGGTTCCTTATAATAGTGTACCAGATACGGATAGTCCGCTTCCTTCCAGCCCATACGGAGCCGTTCCTCTTCCACCGGCTCTGTCTGCAGGAATGTAAAGCTTCCTGCAAGCAATGTATTCATGGCATTACAGAAGGGGATCTGATGATGATTCAGATAATTAGATACCATTACAAATTTTTGCATAGATTTCCGCCATTCTGTTGTAATTTTGTTCCGGATTGTGATTTTTTTCTGCATGATTTCTTGCATTTATGCAATAAGTCTTTTCCTGTTCCGGATTGTCCCATATCTGAATACACGCATCAGCAAGGGATTTTGCAATATTTTCCAATGCCGTTATTTTTATATTACAGTCGTTATTTTTAATATTTTCAGACTTTTTGTCTGCCATGTAGCCGGGATAGAGGATTCCGTCCTCTCCACCGGTGAAGATACTGGCAATTCCACCCACATCGGCGCTGATGCAGGGCATCCCCAGCAGCATGGCTTCCCCCAGAGAATTGGGAGAGTTCTCAATGCTGGACGGACATACGAACAGGTGACTTCTCAGATACTGTTCTTTCATCTGTGTAGCGGACAATTTTCCCAGAAAATGCACCTTGTCTTCCAGCTGTTCTTCCTTCAACAGTTTCCGCAGATATCTTCCATATGCCGAGATCTTCAGTTTTTCCTTCAGTGTCCTGTAGGCAGTCAGGCTGTTGCCGGCCACATAGACCTCCGTATCCGGATAGCGTTCCAGGATCCGCGGCAGCGCCAGCAGCATATAGTGAAGCCCCTTGATCGGATAATCTCCCTGACTCAGGAAAATGGAATGAGGAATACAGTGTTCCCGCTCCCATTGCCCGGTGTAGAAGTTACTCCGCAATGTCTCATTCATGGGATAATAATTCACCCCGGGATGCCACAGTTCTGTGTAATGCCGATCCCATGCGGTGCGCCCCGTGACATTTCCGGCGAGCCGGACCGCCTCGACCTCCATCTCACCGCGTCTTCGGTATTTCTCCTGCTGCATTCGCAACGTGTCACGTTTCACCAGATCCCGGAAAGTAACTGAGTTCACCACTTTCTCCGGAAGATCTGCGAAATAGCATTCGGTGTACACCGCGCACAGTCCCTGAATTCCTATCAATATCCGGTTTTTGTCCGGGAATACGCGGCACAGCGCCAACGTGTGGGGATATTCCGTTCCGAAGCAATGCACCACATCCGGCCGGAAATCTTCCAAGATCCTGCGCAATTCCCCTTCCAGTGCCGGATCATACCTGTCCGGGCACGTAGTATCCTCAGGGAAGTCATAAGCCATAAAATGCGCTTCTCCCTGTGCGATCCGGGTGCCGTGCTCCGACAATCTCTCCGCCACCGGGAATGCTACCGCCAGCTCAATTCCGTTGCTGTCCCCGTGATCCAGTACCGCCTTCAGCAGTCCGCTAAGCCATCCCTCTTTGTTGGAGCTTTCTTTATGAAAATGTTCTGCCACCGCCGGCAGCATAATATTGCACAGCCACAACACTCGCATTTATCATTACCTCTTCCGGTCTCTTCCGATGTCCGGTTGCTTTCCTAATTGAATATCCAGTTCAGGTACGGCAGAAGCCGTATTTCAACATCATACATTCCCCGTAGCAACAGGAGGAAATACAACAGAAATGCCGCTATGACCCCCACCGTGCACAGTACCCGGAACCACTTTTTTTCGATCCGCTGCAATGCCCCGGGGATCAGAAAGATCTGTGCCTGGATAAAATAATATCCCACTCTGGACACCTCCGGGATAAAGGAACCGCAGCAGTACACCAGCATTCCCACAAGATTCAGATAAAAGTAATACCGGTACCTGCGGTCTTCCCGGATACATTTCCGGTAGCAGAACAGGCACAGCACCAGCGTTCCCACACATTTTCCGATATTCGCCCAGGAGATCTCTCCGTTATCGAACATGGAGTTCTCATAGTACGGATAGAAATGGAAAATGATCTTCCGGTAGATTTCCTGCCCGAAGATCAGGGATAAGATCAGTAGTCCGCCCACAGCATAATGCCATTTTTTCAGCCGGATCCGGGACAACAAATCCACAGCAATATATGCGGGGATGACCAGTAATACGGATTTGTGGATGGTGCTGCCCAATACTATCCACAGGATGAACTTGCCGTATTCTCCCCGAAGCACATATTTCTGGGCATACAGGGAGAGCGCCAGCGCAAAATAGTACCGCACGGAGTTCATACTGTTGAAATAGAACCCCTGCGTCAGCAGCAGAAACAGGGACAATACATACCAGTCGGCCTGATCATGTAATGCCTTCAGGAAGAAAAACACTGTGATCAGCGAAAAAAAGCCGAAGATCGGAAGGTAGGAACCTTCTCCGAAGATCCAATGGAAAAATTTCACCAGATACACAAAGCCGGTTTCGTAGGAGACATACCTTCCCTGATCGATCAGCTGGAATTTCAGCCAGTAGACCCAGTAGTCACCGCCCACGGCGATTCTGCAGGCGGATACCCCGGCCAGGAGGCAGAAAATGGCGAATTCCGCCACCAGATTTCTCGCCTGCTGTCTGTCCGGACCGGCCATCACCGGCTGCCCCCCGGAGGCATTTCTACGAAGAAGACGTCTGCCGGACAGGTACTCCGCCGTGTAGTCACGATTTTGTACCAGAAATCCGAATGCTACAGTGACAGCCGTCAATATGATATACACCAGTGCGCTCTTCTCCATGCGAAACCTCCTTTCTCTATCGTCCTTTTGCCTCCCGGATGCCTTCCCGCATCCACTGTTTTGCCTGCCGAAGGCTCACTTCCGTGCACAGCATGCCCTTATGGGCATACAGAAAACGCAGTGCCAGCGGCCATTCCAGCCACCCGTACAG
>JBNMJR010000237.1:0-3846 GCA_050873925.1 Acetatifactor sp. | reverse complement strand
CGACTATTTTACACTTTTTCTGCCAGATCTGCCTCGTAATCGTTTAAGATTTCCGCAATTTCAAAATTGCGATCCCGCCCTTTGTATGTCACGATCTCCTTTTCCGTCCGGAAATACAGGTCGATATCCACCTTCACTTTATAGGGGTGATTTTTCCGCAGTATCTGCACTTTCCACACTTTCAGCTGTACCTGTGCCAGCTTCTCCTGCAACAGGGGAATCACGCAGAAATACAGGCGGTCATCCTCAAAGAACAAGTGTCCCAGAGGATATTGTTTCTCCCGGCACACCAGAATGCGGTTCTCCTGAAATGCCAGCGGGTAAATCGCATCTTCCGGCTGCAATGCGGTGAGCCTGCGGTAGGCGGGCTGTGAGGCATCCGCTCCCAGGGACGTATGAAAATGATAAATTTTCCTGCCGGATTCATCCGTCCGCTCCGGCTTTGCGATCCGCTCAAGGATCTGCACGGGATCGGTAAACTGGGCAGAAAGATGGTAGAACAGCTTTGACTGGATCTGAAAACGGTCTGCTTCTGTGCTTCGCGCGCCTGCTGCCGCAGATTCTGCCTTTTTACGTGCCACTCTCTCCTCGGTCTGTTCCAGCAGTTCCTTTGTCGCATGATGCAGACTGGTCACAAACAGCGTAAAATCTTCCGTTGCCGGATCCCACAGGTATCTTCCTCTGGCCACCCGGTAATACAGCTTATCCGTAGGCACTTCCACCTCCATGCTGTAACGCTGGTAGACATTCCTCTCGCAGAAGGCCTTTTCATTGGTCCTGCCGGTCCATTCCGGCTTCTTCGGCGGTCTGTCCTTCCAGACACTCTGTGCGCCTGCGCCGGATGCCGTATGCCTTCCGCTTTTTCCTGCGGCAGCACCGCTCTGGAAGATGCCGGTATGTTTTTTCAGATATTCGTAAGCCTCATTGATCTCCTGCGCCCGGCGGATGCTGTCTAAAGCTCCCTCCCCCGTCTGCGCATCCGGGTGAAACTGCCCCATGAGACGCCTGTATTTTTTCTTGATCGCGGCCTTGTCATCCTCCGGGGTGATCCCCAGAGTGCGCCTTGCCTGCTGTAGGTTCATAGATACACCACACTTACTTGTTTCATTTTTTACTCATACTTTTCCAGATAAAAGGAATACAGGATCCGCTCTTTCACGGGCATCTGCATCAGCTTCGTCAGTGCCTCCTCATAGTACCGGATCTGGACGCTGTAGCGGTTCCAGAGGGCCTGCAGGGAATCGATCACATCGGTCTTGTAGTCCAGCAGGACGATCTCGCCGTTTTCTATGAAAAATACGTCAATGATACCCTGAATGAGAACCTTTTCCCCGTCGGGAAGCTCCGGGTCCAGACGTTTCGCATCAATCCCCAGTACAAAGGGCTGCTCTCTGTACAAAAGACCCTGTTCGAAAGCTCTCCACATACGGTAGGCCAGCTCCTGTCCCAGAAAATGCCGGATCTTGGGAAGGCTCACTGCCTGTGCATATTCTTCCGTCAGACGTAAGGATGCCGTCTCTCTTTGTAAAAATTCCTCCAGACGTTTCTGTAGCCGGTCCGTATCCAGACCCTTACGGTATTCCTCATAAGTCCCCGGACATCCGGTAAACAGACCGGATTCCGTGAACAGATAAGCAAAGTCCAACAGTTCCATGGTCCGGTGGAATGCGTTACCCCGGACAGCTCCGCTGACCTTTTCCTGCTCTCTGCGGAAAGCCGGGATATAGGGTACCACTTCTTTTTCCTCAAAGGTATGGAAGGCCGCCTCGTCCTTCTCCGCCATGGCTGCAATCTTCAGTTCCGATACGGTAGTTTTGGTATACAACTTCTGTAAACCGGGATAAGGATAGACGTAGGCAAAGCTCTCCTGCAGCTTCGCAAGCTTCCGTTCGTTCTCCTCCGGATCCCCGGGCAAGGGAGTCTCGCCGTCCGTCACACGCTGCAACAGTTCCCTGCGGTCTCCCATGCGCAGCTGCTCTCTGATCTCCTCTGCCGCCAGATCTTCTGTTCCCAGAGTGGTTACCGCAATTCCCGTCTTCGGCAGGATCGGCAGCAGGAAATCCATATAGCTTCCCGCCTCGCAGAAATCCAGATAGGTCAGCTTCTCCTGTCCGGTCAGCTGTGATAATTCCCATTTTTCCTCCGCTTTGTCCACCACGGAAGTTAAGATCAGCTTTTCTCTGGCACGGGTCAGTGCCACGTAGAGCACACGCAGTTCCTCCGCCAGATTGTCTTCCTTCATTTTCGCCGACAGAACCGCCCGGCGAAGGGTCTTATTTTTAATGCGTCGTCCGGGATCCACATAGTCCACCGCTACTCCCAGATCCATATCCACGATCAGGGACTGGTTCGCATCCTGCATGTTAAAACGTTTCGACAACCCGGAGACAAATACCACCGGAAATTCCAGACCTTTACTCTTGTGGATACTCATGATCCGCACCACATCGGCATTTTCGTCCAGGGTATCCGCCTCGCCGTAATCCACATCGTATTTTTCCAGCTGTTCCATATAACGGATAAAATGAAACAGTCCGAAATAACTGGTCTTCTCGAAAGCGGATGCCTTCGTCAGCAGCATCTCCACATTGGCCCGGCGCTTGCTGCCGGCAGGGAGTGCCGTCACATAGTTCAGATAATCATAGTCGTCCAGGATCCGTTGCAGCAGGTCACGGATGGAGGTAAAAGGTGTCAGATCACGGTAGTGGTCGATACGTTGTATGAAGTCGTTTGCTTTTTTGCAAAGTTCTTCATCCGGTTCCCTACCCTCCGATGCTTCCAACGCTTTCGCCACTTCCGCTGCGCACTGCCCGCCGGTGTTTTCTTCCTCTGCCACTTCCTTCAGCGCCTCATACAGTGTCATTCTCTTCCGGGAATGCCCTTCGCGGCCGCTGCGGATCCGGGCGATCTCTTCCTGCGTAAATCCTCCGAAGACCGACTGCATCACGCCAAACAGCGGAATATCCTGTCTCGGATTGTCCAATACCCGTAAAAGCTGCAGCAGTTCCTGTACTTCCAGTGCACCGAAATATCCGGTCTTGGATGTAATGTAGACAGGAATTCCCTGCTGTTCCAGCACCTTCTTGAATTCCTCGTCCCAGCCGCTGGTGGTCCGAAGTAGAATGACCATATCCGAATACCGCACCGGACGCAGCTCTCCCGTAGACTTCTCCATGACTTTCAGGCTGCCCTTCAGCTGTTTGATCCGTGCAGCAATAGCCAGTGCTTCCAACTGTCTTACGTTATCATAATCTACGAGACCTTTTGCCCCGTCAGGACGCTGCTCTCCACCTTCCGCTCCATCCCCTTTTTCCGGCTTCCGGATCAGCAAGAGTTCACTGCCGTAGGCCGGATCCTCTGCCGCGGGATATGTGGCTCCGGGATACAGTGCTGCCTTGTCATCATAGGCAATTCCGCCGATCTCCCGGCTCATAATGCGGGAAAACACATCATTTACCGCATCCACCACCTGTACGCGGCTTCGGAAGTTCTTCGCCAGATCGATCCGGCACAGATCTCCGGTCTCCCGATAGGTGTCGTATTTTTCCAGAAAAAGTTCCGGTCTGGCCAGACGGAATTTATAAATACTCTGTTTTACATCGCCCACCATGAAACGGTTGTAGTGCCCCTCCGCTTCCCCGGAAATGGCACTCAGCAGATACTCCTGCACCAGATTGCTGTCCTGATACTCGTCAATAAGGATCTCCTGAAAATACTGACGGTACTCCAATGCCACGTCACTTGGCACAATGTCATATTTCACACCGGTGCCGTCCGTTCCTGCGTCGCCGGTCTCTTCCGCTTTTTCCCGTTTTAACAGGATCTGTAACGCATAGTGCTCCATAT
>JBNMJR010000236.1:0-3848 GCA_050873925.1 Acetatifactor sp. | reverse complement strand
TCAGATGGCTGTGAACAAGATGTTCCAACAGCACCCGATTTACCAGCTCAACGACAAAGAGCACCGGGATGTGCATATGGGAATTATCGGTTTCGGAGAATTCGGTCAGCATACTTTGCTGCAGGCTCTGAACCTTTCAGTGCTTTCCGCAGATTCCCATATCTGTATTGATGTATTTGATAAACATATGTCGGATATTATCGGCTCCTTTATGAAGCATTTTTCCGTGGATATTCTGGACAGCCTGAAGCTTTCCTCCGAGGAGATCTGTCTGGAAGAACGAACCGGTTATTACGAGCTGCGTCTTCCCATGGATAACGGTAACCGCAGCTTCGGTATGGACGGCACCGTAACTTTACGTTTCTGGAATACGGATGCACAGACACTGTCCTTCCACAAAATATTTAAAAAATGCCATGCCGAAATGCCTTTTACCTATCTTGTGATCGCCATGGGAGATACTTTTGCGATTGCGGATACCCTCATGGAATTAAAACAGCTGCTCTATGAAAAAGGTGTGTCCGACATCAAAATTCCTATTGCCGTCCGGACAAAAGACCGGAAAAACATTGTGGATGTCTACCGACAGAACTGCCTTTTTGAAATCGTTCAGAGTCAGGACATCTACTCCTACGATTCTCTCACCAACGAGAGTATCCTGAATCAGGCGAAAATATTCAATCACAGATACAACGTTCTCTATGATGTGATCAGTTCCTACAAGCAGGAAGGAAAACTTCTGGATGACCGGTTCATGCTCCAGATTGAAAAAACGCTGACCGAGGATCAGCAGCGGATCGAGAACGATAAAGAAAAGCTGGATGCCGCATGGCATGGTATGAAGGTCTTCGACCGGGAATCCAGCATTGCCCAGGCTCTGCATCAGGATGTAAAAGACTGGCTGGTCAACACCCTGAAAGCCTACTCACTGACGGAAGATAAGGAAGAACTGGAGCGGATCGAGCACAGACGCTGGACCCTCTTCATGATCACTCAGGGATTTCGCTATGAGAAGGCAGACCGCAAGGATCTGAATGCCAAAACTCATCCTTGCATCCTGAACTGGGAACAGTTAAAGCTCGAGAAGCCGGATACTTTGGAATACGATTTCACGCCTTATTATATTTTACAGAACAGTGCAAAAGAAAACTAAGATAAAGAGGTACCTAAAATGAACAATAATATCAAAGCTTGTAACATGGAAAAGCCCTTTGTATTTGTAATTTACAGCAAGCAGGATGCTGCAAAAGTTTATCCTCTGATCGAGAAATTACAGTCCCTCGGATGTAACATCTGGATTGACAAGGAGCTGAATAAAACGGTCGGCGAAGACTGGCAGGCAGGAGCTCTCGGTGCTCTGCGCCATTACAACTGTAAGGCTGTTCTGTATTTTATGAGCTGCAACTCCCTGTGGAGCGCGCCGGTCTGTGCGGAACTGCTCTTTTCCGCCTCCGAGACCGTGCAGGATAATAATAACGGCAATCCTCTGAAGATCATCCCCATCAATTCCTCGGATTCCTGGACGCCCCAGAAGCAGAATTTCCATGATCTGGTATACAGTGGAGAAGCGAATTCCTCTTCCTATGCCAATGAAGCTTTATCCGCCAGCGATTACGAAGTCCTGCGTGCCGTAGATGTCGATCCCAAATATCTTGATAAGAGCAGACCGACCGTATACCAGCAGCACAAAGATATTGCGAAACATATCTATAAAAATGCTTTCGGTCCCAAACCGGACCAGATCACCATTGCCAGCATTCAGGATCTGGACACCATAAAACAAAATATTCCGACAGACGTATTTAACCAGCCTTCGAACACTGCAGCGCCCGCCGCAGCCCCTGTTGCTCCGGCTCCTGCACCGGAACCTGTTCCCACCCCCACCGTATCTGCTCCGGAACCTGTCGTTGCACCGGCACCCGCTCCTGTGGCTGATGCCTCTGACGTAGGCAGCAATACTGCACCCGCTCCCAAAAAGCCTTCCAGCACCACCGGAGATATTACTTTTACACTGTATGGCAAAGAGTACACCATGAATCAGTCGGATATGATGCTTGCATTTTTTGCCCAGGTATTGAATAAACATCAGGAAATGATCCACGAAGTCGGTTCCTATAAGGGAATGAACTGTGTTTCGGAGGTCGATTATACGAAAAAGGAAAACCGCACGGAAGAGATGCCTTCCTACTTCCGGGTAAGCCAGTATTTTACCTTCGGAAACGGAGAAAGCCTGTGCGTCGGAACCGCTTATTCCATCGGTGATAAACTGAGAAAAATGGCTAACCTGTTAAACATCTGCGGAGAAGATCCCGAAATCTTCCATTCGGGGCAGGTAGAACTTCCTGTTGTGAAAAAGAGTGCCGAAAAAGGCGACAGCAGCAAAGGCAATTCCTCCGGCGTGAACTTCAGCATCTTTGGTGATTCCTTCTCCATGAGCCAGTCAGACATGCTGGGAATGATCTGCAGTACTTTGTTGAAAAAGCATCCGGACAAGCTTTCCGAGGCAGCCGATGCTCTTCTGTGTATTGATCTCAAGGATTATACCAATGTTGCAAAAGAAGACCGCCCGGTCTACTTCGGTTCCATGAACCAGTATTACGAAGGAACTACTCCTTATTGTGTCGGCGGAAGCTTCAGCATGAAAGACAAGCTGAAGATGATCGCCAGATTGCTCCAGATCTGTGAAGAAGATCCTCAGTGTATTGTCATCGAGGGATATGAAATACCTGCCGCATCCTCTCACAAATCCTCTGCAAAAAAGAGCACTATCAACTACTTTGGATAAAATCCACTACCGCCGGAACGGACTCTTTTGTCTGATCCGGCGGTAATTTTTTGTTAAAATGCATCAATTCAATTTTTACTGTTGTGTCATCGAATTTTTCCATTGACCAATTAGGGACGTTTCTTTGTATTTTCCCTGTTTCTGTGTTACACTTAGCCTACTTGCGAAAAATATTTTATGGGGAGAGTTTACATCTATGAATCACAAAAACGATAAAAGAAGTTCCTTTTCCGGAAAGATCGGATTCGTCCTGTCAGCTGCCGGAGCATCGGTAGGTCTGGGCAATATCTGGCGTTTTCCCTATCTGGCTGCCAAATACGGCGGCGGAATCTTCCTGCTGATCTACATTATTCTGGCGCTGACCTTCGGTTATACCATGATCGTGGCGGAGACCTCTCTGGGACGTATGACAGGTAAAAGCCCTGTAGGTGCCTTCCACAATTTTGGGAAATCCAAATGGCTGTCCTTCGGCGGTTGGATCAACGCCATCATTCCCATTCTGATCGTGCCGTATTATTCCGTCATCGGCGGATGGGTCATCAAATATCTGGTGGAATATATCAAAGGGAATGGACATGCTCTGGCGGCAGACGGTTATTTCTCCACCTTTATCTCTAACGGTGCTTCCACAGAGCTCTGCTTCGCTGTATTCACCCTGTGTACTCTCGGAATCATTTATGCCGGTGTCCGCAACGGTATTGAGCGGGTATCCCGTATTATGATGCCGATTCTGGTGGTTTTATCTGTCATTATCACGATTTATTCCGTCACCAGACCGGGGGCCTTAAGCGGTGTGAAATATTTCCTGATCCCGAATCCCGCGAACTTCTCCTGGATGACCGTGGTGGCAGCCATGGGGCAGATGTTCTACTCCCTGTCCATCGCCATGGGTATTCTCATTACCTTCGGCTCTTATATGAAAAAAGATGTCTCCATTGAAGGTTCCACGAAAAATGTGGAGATCTTCGATACCGCCATTGCCATTATGGCAGGATTGATGATCATTCCCGCGGGGTTCGCCTTCTCCGGCGGAGATCCCGAGACCTTACAGGCCGGTCCTTCC
>JBNMJR010000235.1:0-3855 GCA_050873925.1 Acetatifactor sp. | reverse complement strand
GTTCTCCGGTTCCGGTGCCCGGTGGGCATAATCTATATTACTTATTATTGTATTATTTTATATCGCAGTGCGCAAGTTTTTTTCCTGAATAAAATGTTTCCCAATCTCCCGCAAAAATGTTAAAATGGAGTTACATTTTGTAAGCTAGAACAAAAAAGGCATGGTTATATCTATGGAAAATATGACAGTCAATAAAGAGTTTCATGATCTGCATTTCGACAGCATCCAGGCTTTACGCGGTCTGGCTGCTCTTTTTGTGGTATTTCAGCATGTTCGTTTTCTGAATTTCGGAGCTTTCGGTGTTGACATCTTTTTCTGTATCAGCGGATTCATGATCATGTTTACCACGGAAAAAAGTACCAAATATTTCTTCCGCAAACGCCTGATCCGGATTCTTCCTCTTTACTATCTGATGACACTGGGAACCTATCTTCTGCTGCTGTTGTTCCCTTCCATGTTTCAACAGACCAGACACGATTTTTCCTATCTGATCAGGAGCCTGCTGTTTATTCCCTTTGACATCGGTAACGGAGCGATCCAGCCTCTGGTACGGATTGGCTGGACCATTAACTGTGAAATGCTGTTCTATCTGCTGTTTTTCATTGCTTTTCACATCAGTATGAAGTACCGTGGTCTGATCTGCAGTGCATTTCTGGTGATTCTGGTGGGAGCGGTACAGATATTTGCCCCGGTCATCTCGTCCTGGCAGTCTCCGGCAGGTAGTGTGCTTTCTCCTTTCCTTATTTTCTACGGAGATCCTGTCATGCTGGAATTTCTCTTCGGAATCGTGGCTTACTATCTGCTGCGATATTTGTATCGCAGACATACCCTCCATCCGGTCTCGAAGACGGTCAGCTTCGTATCTGCGCTGTGCGTTCCGGTGATTTTCTGCCTGCTTGCTTACTTTACGCCCCGGATCAATGTGATCGGTTTCCGCAGGCTTCCCCAGTGGGGGCTCCCGGCTCTGCTGTTGTTAATCCTCGCCTTTCTCGCAGGTCTCAACCTGACCATGCCCCGCTTTTTCGTGCAGTTGGGAAATATCAGCTATTCCCTGTATCTGGTACATTATTACCCGGTAATGCTTCTGGACCGTGCAGTCTTTGACTTCTCCACCCTTACCGCACTGTCTGTAGTCGGACTGCTCGTAAGCGTTGTAATAAGCATTGTTCTGGCTTATCTGTGCTGGCTTCTTGTAGAGAGGAAATTCACAGGATGGCTGCGGAGGGTTCTGCTGCATTAATTGTATATGCAATTTACAAAAAAGATGCACACTTTTTTTGTTGACATTTCCGGAACCCTATAGTATATTATAACTTGTCCGTAAGACATGCGCGAGTGGCTCAGCGGTGGAGCACCTCCTTGCCAAGGAGGGGGTCGCGGGTTCGATCCCCGTCTCGCGCTTATAAAAAAGAACGATACCAACTGGTATCGTTCTTTTTTTCGAGCCCAATCCCTGGCTCGAAAGTTCGATGTCTCCACTCCGTTCCGGTCCGCGCAGGCCGAGGTCCCCCGGACCTCGTGCGCCGTCTCGCGCTTATGAAACCTGTAGTTTTTCTGCTTCATGTTGCATTTCATGGTGCATGCGTTCTGCCCTACTGTTCCTTTGCCGTTGCTATTTTATCAAGAAAAAAGACGACTGCACTCACATGCAATCGTCTTCTTCATCATTCTCTTTACTGGTCCAGTTTATCCGCATATTTGATACGGTAGATTCTCCGCAGGGAATCGTTGATGCGTTCCTCGGAGATGGTGCCGTTCTGTACAGCCTCCAGTACCCCGTTGTATGCGGTCTCAAAATTCTCCGGCGCATAGATCATATCACAGCCTGCCCGAAGTGCCAGTACCGCAGCTTCATCTGCTCCGTAGTAATTGGAGATTGCCGCCTCGTTCATGGCTCCGGACACGATCACGCCGCGGAAATTCAGTTCATTTCTTAAAATATCCGTTACCACTGCGCCAGAGAGCGTGCAGGGGGTATTGTCTCCGGTCAGGGAAGGTGCTGCCATATTGCTGATGCGGATCATCTTGGTCATGCCATTATCAATACAGGTTTGGAAAGCCGCAAATTCATTGGCTCTGAAATCTTCCGCACTTCTGTCTGTAGAAGCCATACCGTCCTTCGTGCTCTGGGTACTGCTGCCGATACCGGGGAACTGTCCGATACATGCGGTCACCTTCTGCTCCTGTAATCCGGCCTGCATATATCCCACAAAGGAAGCTACATTGTCAGCTTCCGATCCGTAGGAACTGCTGCCCGCCGCATTTCCGTCCACTACGCTGAGGTCTGCGGAAGGTGCGAAATCGAGGTTAAAGCCCAGCTCTGCCAGATAAGTTCCCACCGTGGTTCCCGCTATGTACGCATTGTTGGTATCACCGGTGCTTCCGATGCTCTGGGGAATATCCACCTTAGTGCCGAGACCGGCCGCCGCTACCGCATCCGTGCCGCTTCCCTCTCCGTCAATGGCAATGAACAGAGGATAGCTGGTATATAATTTGGTATTATCGATCATCTGCTTCAGCTGATCTGCGGACTGGATATTTTTCGCAGCGTATATGATTCCGCCTACAGGGTATTTCGATAAAGCGTCCTTGGTACCGTCTCCCGCCTGTACTGCCGCAGACACACCGGTAATAGATTCCGGTGTCGTAATGAATAATCCGGCTACCTTATCCTCCAGAGGCATGTTCTGAATAATCGCCTCGTTGATAATGGTATCCAGCTTCTGTTCGTCCGTGAGTTCCTCCACTGTCTCCTGGCTTTCCGTCGGTGCCTGGATCGTCTCCTCATCCGAGAGAATCTCATCCACTCTGCTCTGCTGTTCTTCGTGATTACGGCTCATGCTGGTAATCTTGCTTACAGCGAATGCAATTCCCGCCGCCAGCAACAGGATCATAATTCCTACGACCGTATATGCTATGATCTGATTTCTCTGTCTTCTCTTATGCCTGAGTTCTCTTTTGTCCTGCTGATTCTGTTCGTTTGTGTCCATTTTCATAACTCCTCTATCTGTACTATTCTCTTATTGTACATGATATCGGTAGGTTTTTCCACTGGAAAATTGTACAACTATTCAGAGTCATGTAAAAATTTGAAAAATGGCCGTCGAATGCTTGCATTCGTAAGACCATTTTCTAATTTTTATTTGACGAAGCAGCCTCAATGAGCAAAAAGAAAGCATCGAAGATGCGGTTTTGCGAATGAGGCTCTGAATAGTTGTACAATATTAAGAGAGCGTACCGATCATTACTTCAATCAGCACGCTCTCTCAGACTGCAAGCTCCAATGGCCTGTCCTCTCTTTCTTTTGTTTGCTTTATCTTCCATTTTGTCTTTTGTTCTCTTTCCACTTTTCTTTTGTACGGATGTACTGTAATGTGAGATAATTTTTATCTTCTGTTGTTCATTACTTTTTCTTCTGTGTACTTGATGTTCTCTATGTAAATTGGTTCTCTTTGGTAGTTCTATTCAGTTGTACATCATGGAAGATTGTGGTAGGACTTTAATTGTTAGGTGGACTGTACCTCTCTTTCTATAGATTCTTTTGTGCTTCTCTCCCAACCTTCTCTGTTGGGTTGTTCCGTTTCTCTTTTGTTAAGCTTAATATACTACAGGGTTGTATATTTGTCAACACATTTCTTGAAATATTTTTGTTTATTTTCAATATTTTTACTTGGTTGCTATATTTTTATATTTTTCGACATATATTTACATATTTTCTGTCTTTTTTAAAAAGAAAAGGGCAAGGGCAAAGGGCGCGCCGCTGCCGGGGGTATGTGTAACGAGCCATGCTCCATCCGTCAAAAGCCCTGAAGGGCTTTCGACGGATGACGGCTGTCGCCGTATAAAAACAAAAAG
>JBNMJR010000234.1:0-3888 GCA_050873925.1 Acetatifactor sp. | reverse complement strand
GCTTCCGGAGTCTGCTCCGGGTGATCCTGTTGGAGAAAAATGTCAGGGACATTCTGCAGGAGCCCAGAAAAACCTACGCGGAGCAGGTGCAGGTGGGGGACCGGTATTATGATTATGCGATTGTGGCCCGGACGGATCAGAAAGGTGTGATCATCTGTTACACAGATATTACGGAGAGCCTTGGAGACCGGTATACGTTGTCCCTGGCATCCCTGCTGATGGACGATACTTTTCGTCATGATGCGGTGGCGGTAGTCACGGACGGACAACGCGTCGAAGGCACCAATGCAGAGGAAATGCAGGGAACGACCATGATGGACTGGCCGGTGAAGAACGTGTCCGCGCAGGACGACGAGCAGAATGCCTCCCGGGGAGAGAACCTGGTGCGTCTGCGGGTGGCCGGTGACACCTGGTATGGTATGTATAGGCAGTACCGCAGCCATTACTTATATGTATTTTATCCGGCAAAAGCGGTATTTGGGAACCGGGCGGCTTATATGAGTTATGTGCTCATTGGATATTTCCTGCTGGCCATTCTGGGAATGTTGTGGTTCCAGCGCCGCAGGAGGGAACGGATCCGATATCTGGAGAAGGAATTCCATCTGACCAGCGCCATTGCCAGCATCTATTCGGCGAATCTGTTGCTGCGTCTCAGAGACAATACCTGGCAGCCGATTGTGGCTTCGGACCGGTTGCGTGAGACTTTGCAGGGAACGGAGACCGCCATGGATATGTTGCGGAAATTCCGCAACAGTCAGGTGACGGATGAATACCGGGAAGGATTTGCCCGATTTACAGATGTCAATACCATGGAAGGCCGATTGAAGGGAAAGAATTTCGAGGGCTATTTTTTCGAGCATGTGAACGGAAACTGGTATCAGGCACTTTTGATTCCGATTTCCCATTCGCAGCTTGCGGAAAATGACGAGAATATTGAGACGGTTATGCTGGTCTTCCGCGATGTGACAGACCAGCGCAAAAAGGAACTGGATTATCAGGAACAGCTCCGGGAGACGGCCAGAGACGCAGAATGCGCCAATGCGGCCAAGACGGATTTCCTGCGTCGTATGAGCCACGATATCCGTACCCCCATCAATGGTATTCGCGGAATGGCGGATATCGGACTGTCAGTGAAAGGAAATCCGGAGAAATCAAAAGACTGCTTCGCCAAAATCATTTCCGCATCCAACTTCCTGCTGGAACTGGTAAATAACGTATTGGATATGAGCAAACTGGAATCCGGCGAGATGCAGTTGGAAGAGAAGCCGTTTGATCTCAGGGAACTGATACGGGATGCCGCACTTTCCGTAGAGACTCAGGCGTTGGGACAGGGACTGACCTTCACCATGGAAGAACTGCATCCGGAGGCTCACTGGCACGTGATCGGAAGCCCTCTGCATATCCGGCAGATTCTGCAGAACATTATGTCCAATGCAGTAAAATACAACAGAGAAAATGGATCTGTCCATGTCAGCTGTCGTGAGATTTCCGGTACGGCGGAAGAGGTCACTTTTGTCTTTACCTGTGCGGATACCGGCATCGGTATGAGCAAAAAGTTTCAGGAGCATGCGTATGAATTGTTCGCCCAGGAACACAAGAAGAATGAAGCCCGCACTACTTTCAGCGGCACCGGTCTGGGACTGTCTATTGCGAAGAAGATTGCGGATGGTATCGGGGCGGAACTTATCTTTACCAGTGAAGAGGGAGTGGGAACGACCTTTGAGGTGACATTGCATCTGAAACCTGACAAAGAACAGCCGGAGAGAGAACAGGGGACAACGGCACAGGCCTCCCTGGAAGGCATGTGTATCCTCGCCGTAGAGGACAATGAACTTAACATGGAGATCGTAGAGTATATGTTGAAGGAAAAAGGCGTCAACGTGATCAAAGCCATGAATGGCAAGATTGCTTTTGAATTGTTCCGGGCATCAGAGCCGGGCACCTTTGACATGATCCTTATGGACATCATGATGCCGGTGATGGACGGACTGGAGGCTACGAGACAGATCCGGGCTTTGAAACGTGCAGATGCCTCTACGGTACCGATCCTTGCCATGTCTGCCAATGCATTTACGGACGATATTGCATTAAGCAAGGCGGCGGGAATGAATGAGCATCTGTCCAAACCGCTGGAGTTTGGCAAAATGATGGAGACTATCGCAAAGTACCGCAGACAGACTTCATGATTATTTAATAAAAATTTTAGCACTCACCTATTGCGAGTGCTAAACAACAGTGATAATATAATCTCTGTAAAAAGGAACAGGCGACTGCAACAGCAGACAATTGTTTGAAAAGAGATGTTAAGGAGTCAGCCGCGCAGGTAACTGTGTGGCTGATTTTTATATGAAAAGTCTTGGTTGTGTGGCTCACCGGTTGGGCAGAATGGAGGGAATATGACGAAGACAACAAAAAGAGATTATTACGAAGTACTGGGTGTCAGCAAGACCGCGGACGCCGCAACGATAAAGAAAGCCTATCGGAAACTGGCGAAAAAATATCATCCGGATACGAATGCCGGAGATCCTGTAGCCGAGGAAAAGCTGAAGGAAGTCAATGAAGCTTATGATGTGCTGGGGGACGAAAAGAAGAAAAAACTGTATGATACTTATGGCTTTGCCGCTTTTCAGGAGGGATTTAACGAGGAAGCAGCCAGACAGTATCAGGAACAGGCAAGGAACGGAGGTTTCCATTACAGCGGAAGTACCGGTGGATTCGGCTCGGAAGGATTTGGCGGTTTTGGCAACGGTACGTTCCGTTACAGCACCGGAGGGAGCGGTTTCGGTACAGGTGCCTTCGACGGCTTTGGCGGGGACGAGGATATTTTTGACAATCTGTTCGGACAATATTTCAAGGGACAGAAAGGTGCCGGACGGGGCAGCCGGGCGAACTACCGCAGCAAAGGTCAGGATGTGGAATCCGGTATCACCATCAGCTTTGATGAGGCCATGCACGGCTGTGACAAGACCTTTACCTTAAGGGACCCTGCCACCGGTAAGTCCGAATCTGTGCAGGTGCATATTCCGGCGGGCATTGACACCGGTAAGAGCATCCGTCTGAAAGGCAAAGGCGGTGAAGGCATGTCCGGCGGTGAGAGCGGCGATCTGTATCTGAAGGTAACGGTGCAGGAGAAACCCGGCTGGGAGCGTAGAGGACAGGATCTGTATACCGCAGTCAATATCCCCTATACCACCGCAGCACTGGGCGGAGAGATCCGCGTGCCCACACTGTACGGTGATGTCATGTGTAAGGTAAAGGAAGGTACCCAGTCCGGCAGCAAGATCCGTCTGAAAGGTAAGGGTGTGGTATCCATGAAGGATAAAAATGCTCACGGTGACCAGTATGTTGTGATCCAGATCCAGGTGCCGAGAACACTGACGCCTCAGGCCAGGGAAAAACTGCAGGAATACAAAAAAGTCAGCGGATTCTAAGACGGAGAGGCTTATTGATACTTATTGAGAAAAAAAGTCAAAAAAGTCGGGAAAAAGCACTGGAAAAATAGAAAAAGTTCTTTTATAATAATTTCTCAAATGAGAAATGAGTACCCTTTTGAAAACGGATTTACGCAGGAGGAAATGAAAAATGTTGAAATGTTTAAAGAAAATTGACAAGGCTAAAACAGGTATCTTCGCAGCAGGCGTTCTCTTCGGAACTGCAGGTATCAAGATTCTGTCCAGCAAGGATGCAAAGAAGCTGTACACCAACTGCACCGCAGCTGTTCTGCGTGCCAAGGAGTGCGTAATGAAGACTGCTACCACCATTCAGGAGAATGCAGAGGACATCTACGCTGAAGCACAGCAGATCAACGAAGACAGAGCGGCTCAGGCAGCTCAGGAGTTCGACGGCGAGGCAGAAGCAGCAGAGACCGCAGCAGACGCTGAATAATCT
>JBNMJR010000233.1:0-3914 GCA_050873925.1 Acetatifactor sp. | reverse complement strand
TCGTATTTCTTGCCCAGAACCTCAGCAGCCTTCTTGGATACATAAGAGTGGCTGGTTCCGTGGAAACCGTAACGTCTGATCTTGTACTTCTCATAATACTCGTAAGGCAGACCGTACATATAAGCTTCCTCAGGCATGGTCTGATGGAAAGCGGTATCGAATACAGCTACCATGGGAGTGGTGGGCATCAGCTTCTTGCAGGCATTGATACCGATCAGGTTGGCAGGGTTGTGTAAAGGAGCCAGGTCATTGCACTCTTCGATGGCTTTCATAACTTCATCGGTGATGATGGTAGAAGCTGCGAACTTCTCGCCGCCGTGTACGATACGATGTCCTACGGCACCGATCTCATCCAGGCTCTTTACCACACCGGTCTTTTCATTGGTCAGAGCTTCCAGTACCAGGCGGATCGCTTCGGTATGATCCGGCATAGGAGTTACGGTCTGCTCCTTCTCGCCGCCATCGGGAGTATAGGTGATCTGGCTTCCTTCGATACCGATTCTCTCGCAAAGGCCCTTTGCGATACATTTCTCGGTCTCGGAATCGATGAGCTGGAACTTCAGGGAAGAGCTTCCGCAGTTAATAACTAAAATATTCATGGTGAATTCCTTTCTTGATTTTAAGTCTGCTACACTAATGATCTATGATTTCATGCTGCCCGGCACAGGCAATACATGAATACGGTGCGGGACAGATATCCCGCACACGTGTATGTTCATTCCGGTGATTATACTAACTGTGCCTGTACGGCGGTCAGTGCTACGACACCGACGATATCCTGCCAGGAACATCCTCTGGACAGATCGTTAACGGGCTTTGCAATACCCTGTAACATAGGACCGTAAGCTTCTGCTCCGCCCAGTCTCTGTACCAGCTTGTAGCCGATGTTTCCTGCATCCAGGTTCGGGAAGATCAGGACATTGGCATGTCCGTTTACAGGGCTTCCGGGAGCCTTGGACTTGGCAACGCTGGGAACCAGAGCTGCATCCAGCTGCAGTTCGCCGTCCAGAGTCAGATGAGGATACTCCTCATGTGCGATGCGGGTAGCTTCTACTACTTTGTCAACCAGTGCGTGCTTTGCGCTTCCCTTGGTGGAGTGGCTCAGCATGGCGATCACGGGCTTGGGTCCGATCAGGGACTTGAAGCTTCTGGAAGAAGTATCTGCGATTGCAGCCAGTTCTTCGGGAGTAGGATCCTGGTTCAGACCACAGTCAGCGAACAGGAAGGTTCCGTTCTCACCCTGATCCTTGAATACGGTATCCATAACGAAGAATGCGGATACCAGCTTAACGCCGGGGGCAGTCTTCAGAATCTGCAGTGCGGGTCTTAAGGTATCAGCGGTAGAGTGACATGCACCGGCTACCATACCGTCTGCATCATTTGCCTTAACCATTACAATACCAAAGGTCAGGTAATCGTTCAGCAGGATCTCTCTTGCCTTCTCGGGAGTCATTCCCTTTGCTTTTCTGGTTTCATATAATAAATTCACATAGTCATCCAACTTGGGAGTTGTTTTAGGGTTAACTACCTTTACTTTGGACAGGTCAACTTCCAGCCAGCCTGCACCATCCATGATCTTCTCTTCATCACCGATCATAATGATGTCTGCGATGCCCTCTTCCACGATACGGGCAGCAGCCAGTAATGTTCTCTTATCATTAGATTCCGGTAATACAATAGTTTTTTTGTCGAGTCTTGCTCTCTCTTTAATCATGTCAATGTATGACATATCCATTCTCCTTTCCGGCGGGGGATACCCGCTTCCTCCCAAATAACTTCTGTAAAGTTTTGGTTTTATCTTAACAAACCGATGTATTTATATTATACTAAATACATCTGGAGTGCACAAGGGCATAATGTTCGCAAAATTGTATATTTTCAGATACAACCACTATTTTTCCAGAATAAAATAAGCTGATAACCATGCACATGTAAACGCTTTCAGTGTATGTTATTTTTTTCACATTCCCAACCCGGGTTTGTATTCGTTATAACGTATATTTCTTTTCACGAAAGGAGCCATATTATGAAGGTCAATGGTATTGTCGCAGAATATAATCCCTTCCATAATGGCCATGCTTACCAGTTACAGCATGCCAAAGAGGCAAACGATGCCGATTACACGATCATTGTCATGAGCGGTAATTTCATGCAGCGGGGTGCTCCTGCCCTCTTGGATAAGTTCACCCGCGCCAAAATGGCTCTGGAATGCGGTGCGGATCTTGTGCTGGAACTCCCCACCTGCTACGCTGCTTCGAGCGCGGAATTTTTCGCCAAAGGATCCGTTGCCCTGTTCGACAAACTGGGAGTGACCACGAATCTGTGCTTCGGCAGTGAGTGTGGCAACATTGAAGTTCTGTCACGGATCGCTGAGATTTTCTATACGGAGCCGGGGCCTTATGTGGAATCCCTGCGCTGCAATCTGAAAAAGGGAATGTCCTTCCCGATTGCCAGAACCTGGGCTCTGCTGCAGTACGCTCCTTCCCTGAGCGATGATAAGGATGTCCTGTCCTCTCCTAATAATATATTGGGAATCGAGTATCTGAAAGCTCTGTTGTCCAGAGACAGCAAGATCACTCCGTTCACTACCACCAGAGTCGGTGCGGATTATCACGATAAGCGTTTGGGAACCAACCAGTGTTCCGCCATTGCCATCCGTCAGTCCGTGGCTGCCGGGCATGATCTTACCTATCTGGCATCTCAGATGCCGGAAAATGCCTATGAGATATTGCGGACTTCTCTGGATAAACAGAAGCCTCTGTTTGCGGATGATTTTTCCGCGGCGCTGCAATATAAGCTGCTGACGGAATACTCCGTGGGCTATGACAGGTATCAGGATATTTCTTCGGATCTGTCCGATCGTATCCGCAATACCCTGCCTTCCTTTGCAAGTTATACCTCTTTCTGCGATTTGCTCAAGAGCAAGGATATGACCTACACCCGCATCAGCAGATGTCTGCTGCATATTTTGCTGAATATGACCAAAGAAGAATTCGAGACCTGCAGGTCGGAAGACTATATCTCTTATGCCAGAGTGCTGGGCTTCCGTAAGGATGCTGCTCCTCTCCTCACCGAGATCAAGAAGAACAGCTCCATCCCTCTCGTCACCAGCCTGGCCGACGCCAGACAGACTCTTTCCGGCGATGCACTGCGGATGCTGGATCTGGATATTCTCCGCAATCAGATCTATCTGGGGAATCTGGCCTTGAAGAACCAAAAAGAAATGGTGAATGAATATCGGACACCGATTGTGATCGTATAATACCGGACGAACTCCCGGAGGAGCGGCATAGAATGACAACCCTCCGGGAGTTCTGTTTGTATTTAAAATGCCATTTTTCGTGAAAAAAATACAAAAATACGAGATTTGGATATGTAAAAGGTCTTCATTTTCGCTGAATAAACAAAATAAAGAAATTCAGTACAAAAATTCCAGATTTTTGGATTATCTTGTACCGAATTCATCATTTGAGGATTATTTACACCAAAGCGCTTGTGACATTCCTATTATTTAATTCAGCAGAATTTCACTGCCTGACCGGAAGTTGCTCTTTTCCTATGAAATGATTTATTTCGAATCCTCATTCAATAAAAGACCTCCCGAAGCGACACATACTGCTCCGGGAGTTCTTCCGATTTGCCAATATTTAGTTCTTGAAGCTATGAATAGGTGCGGGGATGCGGCCGCCGCGGTTGACGAAGGCATCACAGGAGAAGGTATTCACGGGCATGATGGGCGCGTAGCCTAACAGGCCGCCGAATTCCACGGTCTCTCCCACACCTTTTCCGATCACAGGGATGATTCTGACAGCGGTGGTCTTCTGGTTCACCATACCGATGGCCATTTCATCCGCAATGATACCGGAAATTGTGGTAGCCTTGGTGTCTCCGGGGATGGCGATCATATCCAGGCC
>JBNMJR010000232.1:0-3993 GCA_050873925.1 Acetatifactor sp. | reverse complement strand
CTGAGGGAAAGTAGGCATCTCCCGGTAAGAGCTTCCGCAGGATACCAACTCAATGGAAGGATCGATCAGTTTCATGGCCTTGCCTGCTTCCTGAGAGATTCGTCCGTATTCATCCATGGTCTTGCTGCCCAGCTGCCAGGGGCCGTCCATCTCATTGCCCAGACACCACAGCTTAATATTGTAAGGATCCTCCACACCGTGGGATCTGCGGAGGTCGCTATATTTGGATCCACCGGGATGGTTGCAGTATTCCAGCAGGTTGCAGGCATCCGCCACGCCTCTGGTGCCCAGATTCACTGCCATCATGATCTGCGCATTGACCTGCTTCGTCCAATGGTAGAATTCATCCAGTCCGAGGGTGTTCGGCTCCAGGGATCTCCACGCCAGATCCAGTCTGGCCGGACGTTTATCCACAGGACCCACACTGTCTTCCCAGAAAAAATTGGATACAAAGTTGCCGCCGGGATAACGGATCAGGGGAACCTGTAATTCTCTGACCAGCTGTACCACGTCCTGTCTGTAACCGTATTTGTCTGCCGTGGGATGCCCCGGCTGATAGATGCCGCCGTACACTGCCCGGCCCAGATGCTCAATGAAGGAACCAAACAGACGGTCATCCACCTTCGCCACTTTGTATGCCTTATCCAATGTAATCTTAACCTGTTTCATGCCCCAATCTCTCCCAAATTTTTTAATAAATGATTTCTCCGTTCTTCGAACTCCCGAAATCACAACAAACATGCGTTATTACAACATATTCACCGAATTTCTTATAAACGGCTTACACTCCACAGAATACACTCCGTTCTTTTCCGGCATTTCCTCGCCCCGCAGGAGCTTCAGGATCACTTCGCTGGCGCAGTATCCGATGTCGTGTAACGGCAGTCCCATAGTGGTCAGTTCCGGCTTCTCATAGCTTGCCATTTCCCGGTTATCAAAGCCTGCCACCGCAATGTTCTTTCCCACCGTATATCCCAGTTCATCCAGACGGTCATAGGCACCGCCCGCCATAAAATCATTCATGCAGAAGATCGCCGTTGCTCCCCGTTTCAACAGTTCTTCCGTGTGTTCATAGCCACTTTCACGATCCCATTCCCCGTAGACGATCATGCCAGGATCATACAGCAGATTGGCCTCAAACAGCGCACTCTGGTATCCCTCCAGACGGGACTGGGTGTGGATACTCTCCTTTTTCCCGGCGATGACACCGATCCTCTTGTGTCCGCAATCGATCAGATACCGCACCAGCTGCTCGGCGCCGCCCTTATCCTTCACCACCACGGAGGGGATCTCCGGCTTGTTGGTAAATCCGTAGGCCACCACCGTAGGAATCGGCAGATCTGCCGGGATCACATTGATCAGTCTCTCATGAGATGCCACATAAATGATCCCCTCCACCTGCTTCGACAACAGCTTCTGGATCTCTTTCTGCACGATGTCCCGGTGGATATTGTCCTGATAGTAAGCGTCTCCGTATTTTTTGTACAGACGCAGGTTCACTAACAGAATCTGATAATCTTCTTTTTCGCAATATTCCGTGATACCGTCGATGATGTCCGGCAAGGCGAAGACCGTCATATCCTCCGCGATGACCCCGATGCTCCGGGTATTTTTCGTCTTCAGATTCTGTGCCACGATGTTCGGCGTGTAATTCATCTCCTGAATCACCTGCAGCACTCTCTTTTTGGTCTCTTCTCCTACTTTTCCCTTATCATTGATGATATTGGATACCGTTGCCACGGATACTCCGCATTCTCTGGCGATCTCTTTAATGGTAGGCATGGTGTCCCTCCCTTTTGTAAGCGACTTGTCTACCACCATTCTATCACAACTTTTCCCCATATCACAACAGGCTGTATTAATTCTTCATACCGGTCAGCACAATACCTTCCACGAAGCTCTTCTGTCCGAAGATATAGATCACAATACCGGGCAGGATCGTCATGAACGTCGCCGCCAGTGCCACCGGCCAGTTGGTTCCGAAGGATCCGGTAAAGTTCGTCAGTGCCACGGCGAACGTGAATTTCGACATACTGTTAATGTAGATCAGCTGCTGCAGCATATCGTTCCAGATCTGGATAAACAGCATCATGGCTACTACCACGACTGCCGGCTTGATGGAAGGCACCAGGATTGTCCACAGAATACGCATTCTGCCTGCACCGTCGATGGATGCCGCTTCGTCCAGTTCCTTCGGAATCGTCATGAGGAACTGCCGGATCAGGAAAATATTGAAGAAACCGCCACCGGTTAAGTACGGCAGGATCAGAGGCCAGTAGGTATCCCCCAGTCCCAGTCCCTTGGTCCATACCACATACAGAGGAAGCAGGGTTACCATGCTGGGCAGGAGGATCGTTCCGACGCAGATATTAAAGATCAGCTTCTTGCCGCGGAAACGAAGTCTTGCAAAAGCATAGCCACAGAAAATCGCGGTCACCGTACCAAAGGTAACGGCCGGAATGATGATGGAAAAAGTATTTCTAAAATATCTCCAGTATTCAAAGGTCTCCAGTGCTTTGGAATAATTGGCCCACAGCCACTCATGAGGAATGAAGGAAGGCGGATACTCGTTTAATTTCGCCGTACTCATCAGGGAAGACCTAAAGATCCACCAGATCGGCAGTACCACTAACAGTGCCAGCAAAAGTACGATCAGGGTCGCCAACAGATCCAGCACCAGTTGTTTCCGTTTTTTACTCGGTGATAAATTTGCTGCCATCTTCTATTCCTCCTCTCCGAATAATTGTTCTTTCTGTGTTTTGAACAGAACTATGGTAAATATGCCTACCAGAATGAAGAAGATCACCGCATACGCCGCTGCGTAGCCCATCTTGTTCTTCTGGAAACCGTACATATAGATCACATAGGACATGAACATGGACCTCTTGCCGGGGCCGCCGTTGGTCAGCGCCAATGCCGGGTTGATGACCTGTAAATGCGTGATCAGTGCTGTCAGCACGTTGTAGAAGATAATAGGGGTAATGCTGGGGATCGTAATATTCCAGAATCTCTGCCATGCATTGGCTCCATCGATCTTCGCCGCTTCTATGTATACGCCGGGGACATTTTGTAATCCCGCCAGGAAGATAACGATCAGGTTGCCGCTGGTCCATATGGCAATGAGTACCAGACAGGGGATGACCTGATTCGGGTCGTCTAAGAACCTTTGCTTCGGAAGTCCCATCATCCGGAGCACGAAATTAAACAGACCGAAGTTACCTTCGTACAACCATTCCCATCCTTTAAATACGCCGATGGCCGGCAGCAGATACGGGATGAAGAACAGGGAGCGGAACAATGTCCGGCCTTTTATATTCATGTTTAAGAGGATCGCTATGATCAGTGAGTACACCACAGCACCGATCACCGCCAGAAAAGCATACCATACAGTTGCTTTGATAGAATCCCAGAAATAGATATCTTTTGTAAAAATACGCTGGAAATTGGCAAGTCCCACAAATTCCGGCTTCGTAATGCCGTTCCAGTCAAACAGGCTTAATACAAATACTGCAAGTGTGGGAAGATAGCTGATCAAGGTCACTCCCAGGAATGCCGGTATCAGACAGAGATATGCGGTCAGTTCTTCCTTTCTTCCTGCTCTTGTTGTAGCGTTATTTTTCTGTTTCCCTTTTTTCATTGTAACCCTCATTTCTTCACACATTTTTGCAAAGAGTAAATTTCTTTAACATCCTTTTGATAACAACAGGTGGCCACATTGCTGTAAGCCACCTGTTATGTTGTCCCAATACATTGTTACCGGTAAATATTACTGGTTGTTTGCCTCAAAGATGCCCTGCAGTTCTTCGATGTTTTCATCAATCGCTTCCTGCATGGTCTGCTGTCCTGCCCATACATTTGAGAATACAGTATCCAAAGTAGAGTTGAATTCATCGGTGCCGTTTACATAGTACCAGGATGTGGATACCATGTTGTCCTTTGCGTAGTCAACAACTGCGCTCTTGTACATATCCTTGTCGGGATAGTTGGGGTTGT
>JBNMJR010000231.1:0-4004 GCA_050873925.1 Acetatifactor sp. | reverse complement strand
TTTGCGAACCTGCTGTCCAGCAGAATGTGATAGGGATCAGGTTGTATTTTTATCATAAGTATATTCTCATCCTTTCGCCCGTTCGGTATCCCGGTATTCCATCCACGGAAACATAATATCAAGGCAATGGTATTTTCCATACTTGATATTTCTATACAAAAAGCGACCGTTACCATTTTAATATAGTAAACGGTCGCATATTTGTCAAAAATTGTTATTGTAATAAAACAGCGAAATCCGGACGATGCCTCCGGTCTCAGCGGACCATAATAATAAGAGGATGTTGCCCCACCATCGATCAGAAAATTAGAGGATGAACTCGGAGTAAAACTTTTAGAACGTCATAACCGCACATTTTCCCTGACTCCTGCCGGAGAACATTTTTATCGGAAAAGTCTGATCATCTCAGGGGATTTAAAGCAGCTTGTCCGTGAGACAAAGCGTATTGCCGACAACGATAATGCCATTTCACGGATCGGATATTATAAGGGCTATCATGGAAATGAACTTTCAGCGGCGATTGCCCTTTTTTCCGAAAAACACCCTACTGTAGATGTAAAAATTATGGTGGGAAGTCATGAGGAATTGTATCATGCAATGGAAAATGATGCTGTTGATCTTGCCATCAACGACCAGAGACGAGCTTTTTCTGATGCGTATAATAATGAAATGCTCGCAGAAAGTAAAATTTATATTGAACTTTCCTCCAAAAATCCACTCAGTAAATTAAGTTCGCTGGAAACCGAAGACTTAAAAAATACCCCCTGTATTCTTGTCATCCATCCGACCGGACAACAGGAAGAACAAAATTATTATGAAAATATCATCGGGCTACAGGGGGACTTTCTCTTTGCGGATACCATACAGGAAGCCCGGCTAAAAATAATAACCGGGCAGGGATATATGCCGGTCGACGTGATTGGTGACCAGGTCTGGTTCGATACTTCCGTCAGCAGGATACCGCTTGTAAGAAACCAGACCCCTGTCAAAAAACATATTGTGCCTTCTGGAAGAAAAATAATTCCGGATATTATAACGAAGAATTTGCAGATATCCTCAAATCCTGCTTTTAAACCACTGTTGCCAGAATGATATATACCAGAATGGACACCATACAGTACATGGAATTGGTGGTAGACGCATACGCACTGCCCTCTTCCTTTTTCAGGAATGTCTGCATGCTGAAAGTGGCCGGTGCCGACATGTAGGAAATGATGGCAAGATTCAGCAGCATGTTATCTCCTATCCACAGATGCACTGCCCACAGCACTCCGATCGCCATAAGTGTCTGTACCAGAACTCTCATCAGGATCGTCTTTAGGCATGGCCGGATTAGTTCCTTTGTCAGTTCCATGCTATATCCCACAACAATCAGGATGATCGCTGTCACAGATGTGGTAAGGATCTCTTCCACCGCCAGATAAGAGCCACCGAAAGGGCTGTCGATCAGACGGACCACCACCCCGGACAGGCCTGCCAGGATTCCAAGCACACTTGCAATAAATGCCGGTGTGTGGATTGCGCTCATACATAATTTCTTTGCGTCGATCTTCTCTCCGTTTTCCACCTGTCCCAGCATCCCCATGTAGATACTGAATCCGAACAAAAGCCCTGCAATATCCAGTACTGCAATCTGTGAGAGATTTTCCTGTCCGCACAGACTGGTATACAAAGGATAAGCCATGAGTCCGCCCTCATACACGCTGACCATAAAAGGCAGGTATTTGCGGTATTCCCTGTTCATAAACGGCTTCAGCAGAAATCCTATTCCAAAAGATACCAACAGCATGACGAACATGATCCCCACCAGCTTCCAGGTTTCCACACTGTAATCCGCTGTGGCCAGTGCATGAAAAATCGCCACCGGAAGCATGATATTGGTTACCAGCAGTTTCATATTATCTATTCCGCTTTTGGTAAGTAACTTTAATTTTCTACATGCCATACCGAGAACCAGCATGACAAGTACCGGCAATATAATTTCTAATATTCTCATTTGTTATCCCTTTCCGAGGTATCCGCATCCGCGCTCTGAAATACTTTTTCATCCACGATCAGGTCTCCGTCTTTGCCTGGGTGATTCCTATGCTTTCCAGTGCTTCTCGGCTGTCCGCCGGAATATTTTTTAACTGCTGCAGGTAAAATTCATTCCTGGTTCCGCCGGTGGTCTTAAGCTTTTCCGCTGACTGTTCCGACGCAATGCTCTCAGGGAGAGGTACTATCACTCCGCGAACAATTCCTTCTTCCGCTCGATCATCTCGTCGATCTTCTCGATATACAGTCCCACATCCTTCACATTGTCGCAGCGCTCGATCCTTCCGTCGGGGAAGACTCTCTTGGTAATGCTTCCGGCGCCCAGTGCCACGATGGTCTGTTTCTCCTCCATGATGAGGATGTTATACAGGCCGTATTTGCCGGGGCGGGCGTAGCCGGTGTTCTCGAAGTTGCCGGACATGTTCTTCTGGCGGTAGAGATAATACGGTTTCATTCCAAGCTTTTCCGCTCCCGCTGCCGCGATCTTCATGGTCTCGTCTGTATTATGGAGCATGGATACACCGTTCTCCTGGATCCACTGGTTCAGGCGGGAAGCCCGCTTGATGGCCAGAGAATGCACGGTCAGGCTGTCCGGTGCCAGCTCCACCACTTTGTCGATGGTACGCTGCACATCCGCTTCCAGTTCTCCTGGCAATCCCAGGATCAGGTCCATATTGATATTGTCAAAGCCTACCGCTCTTGCCAGCTTATATGCCGTAAGCACCTGTTCCACACTGGCTTTTCTGCCAATAATATCCAACGTCTCCTGCTTCATGGTCTGGGGATTCACAGAGATCCGGCTGACCTGATGGCGATACAGCACCTCCAGCTTCTCTCTGGTGATGCTGTCGGCACGGCCGGCCTCCACAGTGAATTCCTTCACGGTGGAAAAATCAAATTTGGACTTTAGCGCCGTGATCAGGCGGTCCAACTGCTCCGGCTCCAGGGTGGTAGGGGTACCACCGCCGATATAGACCGTATCCAGTACCTTGTCCTTGAAATTCTCCGCTACATAATCCATCTCTTTAATGACAGCGTCCACGTAAGACTCCACCTGCTTGCGGAATGCTGCGATAGGATAAGAGGTAAAAGAACAGTACAGGCAGGTCGTGGGACAGAAAGGAATCCCGATATACAGACTGTAGCCGCCCTCATAATGAATATCCTTTAACAGATCCCGCTCTCTCTTTGCGATGTCGATTCCCAAAAGTGCCTTTTCTTCACTGACATAATGGCTCTGCTCCATGAAGTCCAGGATCTCTGCATCACTTCTGCCCTCATCCAGCATGCCGTAGGCGATCTTCGTGGGACGGATGCCCGTGAGGTTGCCCCAGGGAAGTTCCTGCCCGGTCACCTTGCTCAGGGTACGATACAGGAAGCGCTTTAACCCGTTCTTATAACCATCTGCGATGGTCTCGGATGATGCCTCCCACAGAAAAGTCTCTTCTCCCACACGGATCTTCGCTCCGTTGTCATCCAGCTCGATCTCCAGGCTCACCTGCGGCTCCAGTTCTGCCAGCTTTTCCGGCTTTGTCTCCGGGGTGATGACCGTAACCTGATCCTCGGCATAGAAAGCCTTCACCAGAGAATGCACATCGTATTCATAATTGGGATGGGATAATTTCACTACTTTCATTTTATTTTCCTCATTTACATAAATTCAGGCACAGAGATAACACTTCCTGTGCCCGAATATCACCTACTTTAATCAACGCAAAACGGATTATACTTCTTCTCATGTCCGATGGTGGTGCTGTCACCGTGTCCCGGATAGACGACCGTCTCCTCCGGCAGCGTGAACAGCTTCTCCTTCACCGAACGCACCAGCGTGCTCATACTGCCGGTGGGAAAATCGGTTCTGCCCACGGACTCCTGAAACAGGGTATCCCCGCAGATCAAGAAACCTCCCTCCGGAAAATAATAGCTGACGCCGCCTGCCGTATGTCCGGGAGTTGCCAGAACTTTGATCC
>JBNMJR010000230.1:0-4037 GCA_050873925.1 Acetatifactor sp. | reverse complement strand
GTGTTTGCCATCCGCAGAGCCATGTGGCAGATGGAAGAGGCAGGGTGGTTCCGGTATGTGAAAGGCTTCCTCATCGGTCGTCCGCTGTGCTTTGGACAGGAGATGATGGGACTGGATCAGTATCAGGCAGTACTCGCTGTGGCGGGAGAGAAAAGTGTACCCGTGATCATGGATGTGGATCTGGGACATCTGGCACCCATGATGCCGATTGTCACCGGAAGTCTTGCGGAGGTACAGGTACAGGGCAACGATATTAAGATTCATTACGACTATCGGTAAATAAAAAGGCTCATCCCGAAAACGGGAGAGCCTTTCTTTACGTCTTTGGGACGTTCTATTCATTGAAAACGATATTAGCAGCCAAAATTAAAGTAGCCGCAGAATGCATTCAACCACTGAGAACAGTTAATGAATTTGAAACACATACTTTCTTCCTCCTTTTCCTGTTGCCTGGTGTTCGGTTACGTGTGTGTTAGCTAAGCACAAATGAATTGTAACAATTTCGTAACAATTAATCCATAGGAGATGATTGGTAAAAAATTAGAAAAAGCAGGAAATACGATTTGACCATAAAAATACAAAAAGAAAGCGCAGAATCCATTTGATTCTGCGCTAACTGCCGGCAATGGGACTTGAACCCATACGGTGTTGCCACCAACAGATTTTGAGTCTGCCTCGTCTGCCATTCCGACACGCCGGCATTCAAACACTCACAACAGAAATTATCTTATCATAGATTAAAAAAGTTGACAAGAGTTTTTTTCCGGAATCTCACTACTATTTTTCTAGTCTTTTTCCACAAGATGTTGTATAGTAGAAATGTATAAGTATGTGGGAACGCAATCTGTAGAACTGTTTTGGAATAGGGTGGAAGCATGAATTGCAAAGAATTTGAAAAGAATATTCCTGATTTCATTGCAGGAAAACTGGATTTTCAGACCTTGCAGGAATTCGGGGAGCATATGCAGGAATGCCCGGGCTGCAAGGAGGAACTGGTGATTCAGTTCCTGGTAACGGAAGGCATGCAGCGCCTGGAAGACGGCGATGCTTTTGACCTGCAGAGAGAATTGGAACTGAGACTTGCGGAGGCAAAGCGCAAGGTGAGATTTCATATGGTTTTTATGAAGACAGGGGCCGTACTGGAAGTACTGACGGTAATTTTTCTTATGGGATTTCTGGGATGGATCATTTCCTGACAGTGCCGGCTAAAAATTAAGACAATAGAATTGAGATAGGATAGACAGAGTATGAGTCAGAAACTGGTATTGATCGACGGACACAGTATATTGAACCGGGCATTCTACGGAGTGCCGGATCTGAGTAACGCAGAAGGACTGCACACGAATGCTATTTATGGGTTTTTAAATATTATGTTTAAGATTCTGGAGGAGGAAAAGCCGGAATATCTGGCAGTGGCTTTTGATGTCCACGCACCTACCTTCCGTCATAAAATGTATGAAGCCTATAAGGGAACGAGAAAGCCCATGCCGGAGGAACTGCGGGAGCAGGTGCCCGTCATGAAGGAAGTCCTGAAGGCCATGCATATTACCATTATGGAGCAGGCCGGACTGGAAGCAGACGACATTCTGGGAACGCTTGCGAAGAAAGCAGAGCAGGCCGGAATGGAGGTATCACTGGTCTCCGGAGACAGAGATCTGTTGCAGATCGCCACAGATCATATCAAGATCCGCATTCCGAAGACGAAGCAGGGCAGAACGGAGATCGAGGACTATTACGCTGCAGATGTGCAGGCCGCTTATCAGGTGACACCGCTACAATTTATCGAACTGAAAGCTTTGATGGGAGATACCGCCGACAATATTCCGGGCGTGCCGAAAGTAGGTGAGAAGACCGCACAGGCACTGATGGTGGAGTACGGTTCCCTGGACAATATTTATGCCCATGTGGAAGAAATCTCAAAAAAGAGTATCCGGGAATCCCTGATGGAACACAAAGATCTGGCAGATCTGAGCAAGACGCTGGCAACCATCAGGACCGATTGTGAATTACAGTTGGATTACGAGCAGGCAAAGGCAGAAGGCTTCTATACCCCGGAAGCCTACACGCTGTGCAAGCGTCTGGAATTCAAGAATCTGCTGGGAAGATTTGAAAAGGATGCTGCTGCCAATGACAGCAGGATTGCAGAAAGCTTCCGAAAGATTGAAGATAAAAAAGAATTTTTACAATATCTGAAAAAAGCGCAAAAGCAGACGGAGATTGGTCTGTGGCTGATCACGGAACCGGTGGATGCCACTACGAAAAAGGAAGAACTGTTGGGTGTGGCGCTGTCTGTATCCGATGAGGAGACGGTATTTTACGCCCTGACCCATGAAAAGGAACCGGAAGGGCAGTTAAGTCTGTTTGCGGAAGTGGCGGAGCCGGTGGACGATACCGCAGAGATCATGGAAGCTTTACAGGAATTTTCCACAGGTACGGATACACAGATCGCTACCTTCGATGTGAAGCGTCAGTATGACTATCTGGACCGCAGCAGTACAGAGAAGTATTTTGATGTACTGATCGCAGCGTATCTGCTGAATCCTCTGAAGAATGATTATGACCTGGAGGCTATTGCCTCGGAGCATCTGGGGATCCTGATTCCCGGCAGAGCGGAAGTCTTCGGGAAGAGAGATTTCCGGACACTGCTTTCGGAGGAGGCCGGGAAAGCCATGGAGTATGCATGCTACGGCGCCTATGTTTCCCGTAAGGGTAAAAAAGTGCTGGAGGACAGGCTGGAGGCAGCAGGCATGAAACGTCTCATGGAGGAGATGGAGATGCCTCTTTCCCTGGTACTGTACGACATGCAGAAAGAAGGCGTGGCCGTAAAACGGGAAGAACTGAAAGCCTACGGAGATGCACTGGTGGCCAGGATCGAGGAACTGGAACAGTCCATCCATAAGCAGGCGGGAACGGAATTCAATATCAATTCCCCCAAGCAGCTGGGCGAGGTATTATTCGAGACCATGCAGATCCCCGGTGGCAAGAAGACGAAGACCGGATATTCCACTGCAGCGGATGTGCTGGAAAAGCTGTCGGCGGATTACCCTATTGTAAGAGATATTCTGGAATACAGAGGACTGACAAAGTTAAAGTCTACCTATGCGGACGGGCTGGCAGCCTTTATTGAAGAGGATGGCAGGATCCATACGAACTTCAATCAGACCATTACCGCAACGGGACGCATCAGTTCTACGGAGCCGAATCTGCAGAATATTCCCATGCGTATGGAACTGGGACGGCAGATCCGCAAGGTATTTGTTCCCAGAGAAGGGTATGAATTCATGGATGCGGACTACTCCCAGATCGAACTGCGGGTGCTGGCTCATATGTCGGGGGACGAGCAGTTGATCGATGCCTACAGACAGGAAGAAGACATTCACCGCATCACGGCGTCTAAGGTATTCCATACTCCTTTCGAAGAAGTCACGGATCTGCAGCGCCGGAATGCCAAGGCAGTCAATTTCGGTATTGTTTACGGGATCAGTTCCTTTGGGCTGAGCCAGGATTTAAGCATCAGCAAAAAGGAAGCGGCACAGTACATTGAACAGTATTTTGCCACGTATCCGAAGGTGAAGGAATTCATCGATAAGCTGGTGGCGGATGCGAAGGAAAAGGGCTATACGGAGACTATGTTCGGCAGAAGACGTCCAATCCCGGAGCTGTCTTCCTCCAATTTCATGCAGCGGTCCTTCGGCGAGCGCGTGGCCATGAATGCCCCCATTCAGGGAACGGCGGCGGATATTATCAAGATCGCCATGATCAAGGTGTGGAAAGCGTTGAAAGAGGAAGGGTTAAAGTCCCGTCTGATCCTTCAGGTGCATGATGAACTGTTGATCGAGACCGCACAGGACGAAGAAGCAAGAGTCCGTGAGATTCTTACGGAAAATATGAAGTCCGCGGCAGACCTGGCGGTGACGCTGGAGATCGACCTGCATACGGGCAATAACTGGTACGAGGCGAAATAAATGCGTTTTATTGGGATCACCGGTGGCGTGGGCGCCGGGAAAACGGAGATTTTAAAATACATCGGACAACAT
>JBNMJR010000229.1:0-4042 GCA_050873925.1 Acetatifactor sp. | reverse complement strand
CTATCGCAAGATGCCGTGACGCAAGACTGTTCATCATGGACACCTGCATGAAGCCCGCCATCTCTGCTCCCAGAACAGAGGTTGGCAAGTACGCTCCCAAGATTATCTCCATTCAGATCGATCCCGACAGAATCGGTGATGTAGTGGGTCAGCGCGGTAAGACCATCAACGAGATCATTGCCCGTACCGGTGTGAAGATCGATATTACCGATGACGGTAAGGTATCTATCTGCGGTACCGACAAGGAAATGATGGATAAGGCTCTGGAGATGGTGAAGATCATCACCACCGATTTTGAGGAAGGCCAGATTTTCAAGGGTAAAGTAGTCAGCATCAAGGAGTTCGGTGCATTCATCGAGTTCGCACCCGGCAAGGAAGGCATGGTACACATCTCCAAGATCGCCAAGGAGAGAATCAACCGTGTAGAAGATGTCCTGACTCTGGGCGATGTAGTGACTGTAGTATGCCTGGGCAAGGATAAGATGGGCAGAATCAGCTTCTCCATGAAGGACGTGGCACAGCAGTAAGCTGTAACATAAGAATATAAGATATAAAATAGAAAGACCCGCTATGCAGAGAATAGGGCATAGCGGATCTTTTTGTATGGTGGTGAAATGGCAGGACAGTACAGCTTTTGTAGACATAAATCTAAAAAAGGGCATAAGAAAAGCACCTACATGACGGTATAGGTGCTTTTGTATGTCTTAAATTCTGTACCGATGCAAGAAAAATTAAGCCATTCCGTTGACAGCTTTGCTCAGACGGGAAACCTTTCTTGCAGCGTTGTTCTTGTGGTAAACGCCCTTAGAAGTAGCCATCTCGATGGTCTTGGTAGCAGCAGCCAGTTCAGCCTTAGCAGCTTCCTTATCACCGGTCTCGATTGCAGCGTATACCTTCTTGATAGCGGTCTTAACGCCGGATCTGATAGCCTTGTTTCTGTCAGCTCTTGTGCGGGATACTAAAATTCTCTTTTTTGCAGATTTAATGTTAGCCAAGTCGTACACCTCCATAATGTATACAATAAAATTATAATTTACAAGAAATGTTTCACTTTAGCCAGACACGGAAGACTAACGTAAACATACTATTGTAGTTTAGACAATCCGGGAGCTTTTGTCAATACATATTTTGCGGATTTTTGTAAAAAATGTATTGATAAGAAAGGCAGACAGAGGGTGAAAAAATGGAAACTTTTCAGATCAGAACGGACCTGGCCCTGGAGGCAAGAGAAAGCGTCAATGAAGAGGAAAGCAAACTGCGGGGAGTGTCAGTGGACGAACACTACGAGGAAGAGACGGATATCCGCATCACCAAGGTGACCATCGACACGAAAAACGCGGAAAAAACACTGGGAAAGCCCATGGGCGTCTATGTGACCATGGAGGCACCGGCCATGGTGGAACCGGATGACGATTACCACCGGGAGATCTCGGAGGCGCTGGCGGAGGAACTTTTGAAAATGATGCCGGGGGATGCGGAGGAATTGTCGGTACTGATCGTGGGACTTGGGAACCGGGAGGTGACGGCGGATGCCCTGGGACCGCAGGTGGTGGACAATCTGTTGATCACCAGACATGTAGTCAGAGCCTACGGCAAGGCGGCCTATAACTGTACCCGCATGAATCTGGTCAGCAGTATTGAGCCGGGGGTGATGGCGAAGACCGGTATGGAGACGGCGGAGATCATAAGCGGTGTGGTGAAGGAGACGGAACCGGATGTACTGATCGTGGTGGACGCACTGGCGGCCCGCAGCACCAGAAGATTGAACCGTACGATCCAGATCACCAATACCGGCATTCAGCCCGGCTCCGGCGTGGGCAATCACCGCAATGCCCTGACGGAGGAGACGCTGGGGGTACCGGTAATTGCCATCGGGATCCCCACGGTGGTGGATGCCGCCACGATTGTGGGAGATGCACTGGAGAAGCTGATGAGCGGGGAAAAGGAGTTCGACGCGGTCAAATATATGGGACAGCACCGCATGGCTTTTGCGGAACTGAACAATATGTATATGACCGGAAAAGACATTGATTCCGTGATCAAACGGGTCAGCTACACGGTCTCCGAAGGAATCAATATTGCCATGGAAAAAAACTGGGCGTAATTGCATATATATAGGGTAACAGTTCAGCCATGAATGGCGCGGGCTGAACAAAATTGTGTGGAAGGAGAGCGCGAACCGTGAAGAATCCTAAAAATACCGTCTGGCGGATCGCGCTGTTTTTGCTGACAGTTGTCTGCGGCCTTTTGATGGCGGACCGGGGAGAAAATGAATTTCCGGTATTTGCCTGTTCGGAAGCTTTGTCGGGAGAAAGCGGCGGCACCGGATTACTGCTGCAGCAGAATATGTGGGAAGTGGTACCGCTGTTAGGCTATGGCATTGTGGAACAGCAGGGGACACAGAATCCGGAGGAGGATGAGACAACCTGCCGGACCCTGACTACCGAAGACCTGATCAGCGAAGAACTTCTCCTTCCACAGCCGGAGGAAGCACAGCCGCAGCCGGCCCGGATCCCGGAGAGCGTGGAACAGACAGCCGGGACTGCGGTGAGCAATTTCAGACCGGCGGCGCAACAGGTGCAGATCGACCGGACGCAACTCGCGGATTATGAGACACTGGTACAGAATTTTTATGCCATTGATGCCAATACCATGGCAGGCAGCGACCAGTTATCCGTGGAAAAGCTGTTGGGAATGGATATGACGTTGTCACAGGAAGGTGACGGTCCCCAGATACTGATCTACCACACCCATTCTCAGGAGGCTTTCGCGGATTCCACACCGGGAGATGTGAACACCGGCATCGTGGGAGTGGGAGAGTATCTGACACAGATCCTGACAGAGCAATACGGCTACCGGGTACTGCACCATACCGGTCAATATGATGCGGAGACCAGAGACAATGCGTATTCCCGGGCACTTCCGGCAGTGGAACAGATTCTTGCCAAGAATCCTTCTATCCAGGTGGTCATCGATCTGCACCGGGATGAGGTGGCGGAAGGGACAAAGCTGGTGACGGATATTCAGGGAAGACCCACGGCGAGATTTATGTTCTTCAACGGCCTGAGCAGGACCCGCAAGACAGGAGACATTGATTATCTGACCAACGAGAACCAGGAGGCCAATCTGGCCTTTTCTTTTCAGATGCAGTTGAAAGCGGCGGAATATTATCCGGGACTGACCCGCCGGATCTATCTGAAGGGCTATCGGTACAATATGCATCTGCGGCCCCGGACACTTCTGGTGGAGCTGGGAGCCCAGAACAATACCGTGGAGGAGGCCATGAATGCCTGTGATCCTCTGGCACATATTCTGGATATGGTGCTTCGGGGAGAGCAGTGATACATAAAAGCGGGATAAGACAACGAATCGAAGCAAAATCATAGACAAGAATGCGGAATTTATGCTACAATCGTTAGATGCAAGAATATGTCAGGAAAGGACAGTAGTATGGCAGCAATAGATCAGAGCAAAATCCGCAATTTTTGTATTGTGGCACACATAGATCACGGCAAATCCACCCTGGCGGACCGTATCATCGAGAAGACCGGTCTGCTCACCAGCAGAGAAATGCAGGCACAGGTCCTGGACAACATGGATCTGGAGAGAGAGCGTGGCATTACCATCAAGGCACAGGCCGTGCGTACCGTATATAAAGCACAGGACGGAGAGGAATATATTTTCAACCTGATCGATACTCCGGGTCATGTGGATTTCAATTATGAGGTCAGCCGTTCCCTGGCGGCCTGCGACGGCGCCATTCTGGTGGTGGATGCGGCACAGGGCATTGAGGCACAGACTCTGGCCAATGTCTATCTGGCACTGGATCATGATCTGGATGTTTTCCCGGTCATCAACAAGATCGACCTGCCCAGCGCAGATCCCCAGAGAGTCATTGAAGAGATCGAGGATGTCATCGGCATCGAAGCACAGGATGCTCCGCTGATCTCCGCGAAAAACGGCATCGGTATCGAGGAAGTCTTGGAGCAGATCGTGAAAAAGATCCCGTCCCCCAAGGGGAATCCGGACAACCCCTTACAGG
>JBNMJR010000228.1:0-4047 GCA_050873925.1 Acetatifactor sp. | reverse complement strand
GTCTTAAATCCCGCCCAGAAAGTCAGGGCCCGGAAAAAAGTATTGCGCTCCGGCAGTTCCAGAAGGACCTGTACCACTTTTCTGTCGAGAAGTTTGAAATCGGAAGAAGCATTCATATCCATCTTGATCAGTTTGCTCATGATCTTATAAAAAAGTCCGGCGGAAAGCTTGTATCCCAGGCTTTCCTTCCCCCGGTCAGCTTTGATGCCTTCCACGATCTCCGCACCCTGCTGCCATTTTTCCCACATCTGCGGAATCACCTCAGGCGGATGCTGCAGATCACAGTCCATAACGATCACCGCATCTCCCGTGGTCAGTTCCAGTCCGGCGAAAATTCCGGCTTCCTTTCCGAAGTTCCGGGAGAACTCCGCTCCCCGCACTCTCGGATTCTTCGCAGCTTCCTCTTTGATCCGGTCAAAGGTGCCGTCCTTCGAGCCATCGCTGATAAAGACCAGTTCATAATCGATCTTATGCTGTTCCAGCAACTCTCCCAGTACCTTTGCCGTATTGGCTATATTCTGTTCTTCATTATACGCCGGTAAAACAATGGATAATAACGACATTTTTCACTAATCCCTTCCGCAGTTCTCGGTCTTGACATACATGATCCCGTTCACGACCTTCGTGGAATTGGCTCCCGGGAACGTATCCATGTCAATATATTCCTGCGTCATATAAATCTCACCCACGGTATCCGGATCCAGAAAATTCAGGGTTGCGCCCAGATAATTCTGCATAAATGCCTGATAATCCGCTCCCTTATAGATCAGGTAGTCTCCGCTGAGACCGATCATACCGCCGGTAACTTTTTCTGTAATATCCGTAGTCGGGAACTCATCATAACCGATGACACCCACCAGTGCAATGGGGATCCCCTGATAATACCCTTCCGTCTGCTCGATCCTGTCTAACAGGCGCACACAGTACGCATAGGTCTTCTCGTACTTTTTCTCCAGATTGGAATATCCGATATTGTCCGATATTCCATAATTGAACACCAGGATTCCGGCTGCCAGCAGTGCTGCCCACTGGATACCGATATCCGTTTTCCCTTCGTCTCCCGTATATCTGTCCACAAAAGCCAGCATCAGGATCAGGTATAATACCCACTGATACCGCATCAGTAAATGATAGGTCAGATTCGGAGAGATCACCAGGATCACATTGGTCAACAGCGGAAGACCCGCCGCCAACAGAATTATTATAACGAAAAATGCCGGATTCTTCCACCATTTTCTTCGCAGCATGCTTCTCACCAGCAGATAAGCCACCAGAAGCACCAGCACCGCACAGGCCGCAAGGGAGAAAATATTGTTCACCAGCACATTGCCGTGGGCCGTAAATGCCAGAAAATCCACATACATTCCCTTGATCGTTGCCACCAGCCCCAGTCCGGAACCTCCCTGTTCCATGGAGTTGATCCCCTGGTAGGTGTCCAGTACCTTTCCCTGTAATTTCAACAGGATCTGCAGGATCACATAATACAATGCGGCTCCGACAACTCCCATCCCCAGATACCGCAACACATAGGATATTTTCGTCTTCCAGCCCTTTTCCTCCATGAAAAAGAGCAGGATCACGTACACGCACAGCAAAACGGCAAAGGGCAGATAGGCCTGATAAATTCCCATGCTGAATGCAAGGCACACAGCTCCCGCAAGCCAGCCCTTTTTATATTTTTTCGTAAGAAGTACTGCCAGAATTGCCAGAAACAGTGCCATCATATAACCGTCCATGGTAAACACATAAGCAAATGTGGATGCCAGCGCCGGAAAAGAGACCAACAGACCGCTCACCGCCGTGATCACCAGAGGATCCGTCAGTTCCAGCAATTCCGTCAGCGCCACCGCTGCCAGCGCCAGCCAGAGCATTCCGATCAGCCCGATGATCCAGGGAATCGTAAAGTAGGACGAAAAACCACAGGCCACGGTCAGAAACCAGCGGCCGGAAGTGATCATATTCTGGTCAAAGTACATGCTGCTTAAGCCATCATGATTCGGAATATCCGAAAGCATCACCGGCAGATGGATCAGGATTCCCAGCAAAAATGCAGAGAAAAAAGCGATCTTCCATGTATTTTTGATTTTTGTTCTGCTGTCTTGAAAAAATTCCCACGGGGTTTTCATCCGTCTGTCACTCCTTCATTCAGTCTTTCTCAACTATTCAGCGCTCCATTCACAAAACCGCACCCGCGGTGCTTTCCTTTTGTTCATGGCTCTGAATAGTTGTCCAGGTATTCCGCGATCGTCTGCGCGATCTTCTCTCTGCCCGCTTCATTGGGATGCAGGCCGTCATCGGTATAGAGGTACATATCATCCCAGGTATCATGGGGATAATAGTCATGATAAATATCTATCACTTCCACGTTCAGCGCCTCGCACAGCCCGATCTCCGCATTGACATAATCCTCCAGCACGCCGCCTCCCAGATCATATTCCTCACAGGTCAGTTCCGGCACCGTATACCAGGTATACGGCGGGGTAATGAAGATAATGCGCAGATCCGGATACGCCTCCCGCAGCTCCTTCACAATACTGCGGATGGCACCGCAGTAAGTATACTCATCATATGGATCGTAAGGATCCGTTACGGATTCGATGGGGTTGCCGGAGTGATAGTCATTCAGGCCGGAACCGATGAACAGGATCTTCACCTGATCAAAGTCGATCTGTCCCAGATCCCCCAACGTATCCTCAAAATAATCCGTGGCTGCCTCTCTGATATGCACCGTTCTCTGAACTCCGAAATCTTTCACCATAAAAGAACGTACCAGTCCGGCTGCGGAAATGGAATCCTTGGTATATCCCAGTCGTCTCTCCGCATCCGCTCTGCCCAGAACCGTTCCACCCAGTCCGCCGTTGTAGCATTTTAAGCCGGTCTTGTCCTGCACTTTGGCAGCAATGGAAGTCTCATCCCGACACAGCCCATACACACTGTCCCCCAGAAAGACCACATCATAAGGAATCCTCTGATACTCACGGTCTCCCGGAAAAAACAACAGCAAAAGCACCACAAACAGAACTACTGCTGCCGCACTGTATAAAGTTTTTCCTTTCCAGTTCCCGTTTTTCTTCATAACCTTAAGATACTATCCTTATATCTTTACATTTCCGCCGCCCGCAGGATCTCTGCGATCCGTGCGGCTCCCTGTCCGTCGACCAGGTTTCTCTCCGTTTCATAAGCTTTCTGCCTGTGTTCTCTGTTTTCGCAGGCTTCCAGGCACCAGGCACCGATGGCCTTCCGCGTCTCTTCCGGAGCATAATGCCATTTTCCGGCATATCCGGCTTTTTTCTGCTCTCCCAGCCATTCTGTCAGCCCTTCCTGATTCTCTGCATAGGAAAAGCAGACAAAAGGGACTCCCAGTACCGACAGCTCATAGATCGTTGTTCCTCCTGCAGTCACTGCCAGCTGGCAGTCCGCCATCAGCCCAGCCATGTCCTTCACATCGCAGTGCAGGACCACATTGCTGTGCTGCGAAGCATATTGCTCCAGTTTCTCACGGTTCGGATTGAATTTTCCGACCACCAGATGATATCTTATGTTCTTTCCCGCCAGACTGTGTTCCCACAATTCCCGCAGGATCTCTCCGGCGATGTTATCCTTGTCTCCGCCGCCGGTGGTGATCAGGATATCCGTCACATTTTCCGGTAAAATATATTTTTTTGCAGCCTCGCAGAACTGCTGACGCACCGGCACATAAGCTGCTCCGAGATACTGTCCGGTATTACTGCTGTACAGTTCCCGATACTTTTCCGGGGAAGCAAACAGGTTGTAATTGATCACACCGTCCACCGGAAATGCGTGCTGCTGCATATCATCCAACAGATACACCCTACCGAACCGACGCAGTGTCTGCAAATAGGCATCCGTTACCGCATAGCTGTCCACCAGAAAGACGTGGTCATTTCCCTGTATCTGCGGTTCCAGTACCGGAATCTCCCCTTCCAGATCGGAAGGATCCGTCCCCAGAACCTGTACCGGCATGTTCCAGCTTTGCAGCAATTCCGCGGAAGCCTCTTCCGCACACAGAAAACAGAGTTGTTCCGG
>JBNMJR010000227.1:0-4073 GCA_050873925.1 Acetatifactor sp. | reverse complement strand
CCTCAGACTGTAGACAAAACGCTTTTGGTCAACAGGCCAGAAGCGTTTTTCTTGTTTTGGGTGCAAAAAGTGTGTACTTTATCAGCCATAAACTTTTTGTGATTTCTCTTTTTCCCCTTTTGGCTATCATCTTTGCCAGCTTTTTTAGATTCATGCAGGCAAACGTAAGCCCGACTTTCATTTCCATCCGGGCTTTTCCTATCATCTGTGTATAGCGGAATCCGTGGTTTTCCTTTGCTGTTCCGAAGAGGCGCTCTACGGTTTCTTTCCGCAGAGCATACACTTCCTTCATTCCGATCGTATGCCGAATGTCCTCACACTTTTCCATGTATGGCTCCCAGATATGACGAGTCACTATTTTCACATGATCTCTGCTTTCTGTGCACTGACTCAGGTACGGACATCCTTCACAGACCATTCCGCAACTCTTGTATTCCCGGTAGCCGGAACGGTTCGTTGTATGATAAGTCAGTACTTGATCATTCGGGCATATATAGCAGTCAAAATATTCATCATACACATACTCATACTTTTTGAAAAAGCCTTCTTTGGTCATGGGGCGTTTATACGGCAGGAGCGGTGTGATACCATCATCCAGAAGCAGCTTTGCTATCGCAGGTGTTTTGTATCCGGCGTCGGCTACCAGTGTCTGAATACCGATGTCTTTTATCTTATCGTACAGTGACTTAAAGGTCCGGCTGTCATGCTGGTCTCCGGGATTTACGCTGTACCCCAGAATCCATCCATTTCTGTCACAGGCTGTCTGCACGGAATACGCAAAGACATTTTTATGCTCGCCTTTTCGGAACCATCCGCTTTCCGGATCCGTCGTACTTTCTTTGATCGTTTTTTCCTCTTTTCCATCAGAACCGCCACCGCAGGAGGGTGGATCTTTGGGATCATCCTTCTTTTCTTTCAGAGGCTTTTTCCCATGTGCTTCCCGGTCTTCATTGATTTCCTTTTTTAACTGCTCCTCAAAGAACAGTGCTTCCTCATCTGCAATCCGCTTCCGCATCTTTTTGTTGTTTGCCCGTGCTTTTACATGGGTGGCATCCACAAAGACCTCGGAAGGATCGATCAGTCTGTATTTATAGCACTCCTGCAGGATGTGGGAAAAGATCTGTTCAAAAAGATCCGTATCCTTAAAACGTCTGGTATAGTTCTTTCCAAATGTAGAGAAATGGGGAACCTTGTCCATCATTTCCAGACCGAGAAACCACCGGTATGCGACATTGACTTCGATTTCTTTTACCGTCTGACGCATGCTTCGGATGCCATACAGATACTGAATGAACGGAATTTTAATAAGCATGACCGGATCCATGCTGGGGCGGCCATTGTCTGTACTGTATTTATCGATCACAAGATCATAGATAAAACTCCAGTCGATTGCCTGATCAATCAGGCGCAGCAGATGATCCTGCGGAACAAGGTCATCCATACAGAACATCTGAATCTGTTCTCTTTTCTTATCTGCATTTTGTGTCATCATAGGAAACACCGCCTTTGTTTTGGTACTTTCATTATACCAAAAAAGTAGTGAAAAGTCCCATAAATACGGCATTTTCACTACTTTTTATATGCTTGTAAGTACACATTTTTTGCAGTCATGACATAAGAAAAGCTCCCTCACAGGAAGGAGCTTTGTCTACAGTCTGAGGAACCTTTCCTTTCGGGAAAAGTTCCTCTTTTCTATAGATTTTTGACATCCTCTTTTAACCGGTCCCAGGCATCCTCGTGTTCCGTATAATATATGGGACATTTTTTCCCACCGCAGTCATAATGGCGGAGAATATCCTCCGGTTCCAGTTCATAGGCGTCGATCAGCCATCTCAACAGCCTGATCAGGGAGTCGTAGGTTTCCTGCGTGAACTGTCCGTTGTCCGCCTTATAGCAGCATTCAATAGAGATGGAATCCTCGTTACGGGTCTGCACCGCATAAGCGATCTCATCCAGAGGAACGCACTGGAGGATCTCCCCGTTATAGCCGATGATAAAATGCGCACTGGCACTGCGCTCATGATTGTCCTTAAGCTGTTCGAAATAACTGCGGTTCTGTGCTGCACTGGTGCCGGGGTTGGCAGTATAATGCACGAAAATATTATTCACCTCCGTCAAAGGATCTCCCGGTCTGGAATATTCATTTACCGTGAGGAAATCCTCTGTCCAGTCAGGGTGCGCTGCGTAAGTCTCCGCCGACAGTCCCTGAATCCGGGTTCCTATAGTATTCTCAATCCCTTTTTCCACCTGCTGCGCCATGTCTATTGCTTCCATCGGTGTGCTGGCTTCCGCAGTACCGGCAGGCACATTCAGAAGCTTTGTCAACGCAATGATTCCTACCAGAATTCCTGCACTAAGCAGAGTCAGCCGGATATATCTGCGGATTCTTGCCCGTCTGCGGCGGCGCTGTCTCTCCGCCCTCGCCAGACGGTGCCTGGCACGGGTATTGTAGGTATTGTCTTTGTATACATTTTCCCCATATACCGCATCCGCAGTTCGCTGCTTCTGCTGGTGGGTTCTATTTTCCTGCCGGGGTGCTACACTGTGCTGAGGATATGTTCTTGTCCTTGTGCCCTCCTGCGGCATTGCAGGTGTGCTGTGTTGTGACCGTTCTGTGCGCCTTCCCATATGTCTGCCCATATTTTTCCCGGTTTGATAATCCACCAGATACGGATTCCTCCGCATCTGCGTTATATGGATCTCTGCCTGTCTGCTTGAACGATTTTCCTGCGTCATATTGCCAGCCCCTCCAAATGAATTACTTTCTATGGGTTTCAATATAGCGCGGAGTTGTCACATTTTACGTCACATTTTTCTTAAGAAATTATAAATTTCTTCCATAACAGTGCTTGCAGATATGTTTCGATCTCTTTCGCGGTGATTTGATGGGCTTTCACGCCGGGATGCAGGCGGCTGCCCACAGTATCCGGTGTAGTGTCGGGAAGTTGTAAAAAGTGTATCCGGGAATCGGCGGTCTGCTTCGCATAGCCTTCCACAGCTTCCCGGATGGCGGACAGGAAGTTGTCTCCCAGCATACCGTAACCCCAGATGATCTGTGCTGTGGGGTTACGGTTCCGCACTACTTTCAGGAAATCGCAGATAGCTGTTGTCAGGATCTCTTTAACTTCTTCTATGTCCCGTGTTCCTGCCCATTCCTGCCCCAGTTCCGCTGCGGACTGAATCGCTGTGGCATCATTGGTTCCCAGATTGATAATGACCGCATCCGGCTGCCATGCTTCGAAATCATAGTCTTCCAACGCTCCCAAAGAAGCATTCCTCTCCCCAGTGAGCAATCCACAGACCTGTGTGTAAAACGGAGGAATCTTATTCTCCGCATTTCCATCCCATCCGGTGACAATTCCCCAGCCGCTCTGGGATATCACACGATACTCCGCTGATAATGCATCTGCCACCATACGGGGATACGTATTTTCCGCAGAGAAAAAGGCACTGATCCAATCTTCCTCATAGACGGCTCCCACCGTACCTTCCCCGCTGGTAATGCTGTCTCCCACGAATTCCAGCCGGTACTTCGGCTCCGGCAATTGCAGGAATTCACCGTCTGCATATTGCAATCCCACAATCTGCAACAGATGCCCGGGATCCTGATGCATTGCCTGTACTTCCTTCAGAATCCGTACATGCTTTGGTTTTCCTACCGTCATCCCCCGGAACAGGCACACTTCGTTTTTCCCTTTATTTAATGGAACTCTACTGATCTGCACGCCGTTCAGTTCCACCGCAAGCCACGGTTCATAAGCGTCGTAATCGGCATTTACCTCCACCTGAAGTTCACTGCCGGTATAGATAAATTCTATTCCGCTGCCGGTCCAGAATAAATTCACCACGTCCGTTCCTGTGGTGCGTCCCAACACCCGTACCTGCGGCAATGCTGCTACACTGACTGTCTTTGTTGGCTGCTCCATTTTCTGCCATACCTCCCTGTGCATTGTTTTATCTGTCGTTCTGATTTTCGCTGTTCCGCCCTCTTATCTCCGGTTCTTGCCACGACAGATGTATTCTTATGCGATCACAGCCTCCGCAGGGCGATCGCAGACTGCATAAGGGGTCTT
>JBNMJR010000226.1:0-4095 GCA_050873925.1 Acetatifactor sp. | reverse complement strand
GTGTTGGACAGCTGGACACGGATCTGTTGCTGCTGATGCGGCGGGAAGACATCGATCACACGGTCTACGGTACTGGCAGCACCGATGGTATGCAGAGTGGACAATACCAGATGTCCGGTCTCCGCTGCCGTGATGGCTACGCTGATGGTCTCGAAGTCACGCATCTCTCCGACCAGAATGACATCGGGATCTTCACGAAGCGCCGCTCTTAAAGCATTGGCATAATTATTGGAATCAATGCCGATCTCACGCTGATTGACCATGGACATTTTATGCTGATGCAGATACTCGATAGGGTCCTCCAGAGTAATGACATGGGCATCTCTGTTGTTGTTGATCTTGTCGATGATAGCGGCAAGGGTAGTGGATTTACCGCTTCCGGTAGGTCCGGTGACCAGTACCAGGCCACGCTTGCGCTGATACAGTTCCACCACGGATTCCGGTACTCCCAGCTCTTCCGGAGAAGGCACCACGGTTCCCACCAGTCGGAAAGCCAGTGCCACGGAACCTCTCTGCTTGTAGGCATTGACACGGTAACGTCCGCAGTTGGGAATGGAGAAGGACATATCGTATTCTCCCCGTTCCTCAAAACGTTCTCTCTGCACTTCCGTCATGATATTGACCAGTACTTCCAGGGTATCCGCAGGAAGCATCCTGGGATAATCCATGGTGATCAGATTGCCGTTCACACGCATTTTGGGCGGGATACCTACCGTCAGATGTACATCACTTGCTCCCGCTTCCTTGGCGGCTCTGAGTATTTCTTCGATTGTTGGCATAATTGCTCCTTACTGTTTTTTGAATATGTAACGGTTGTCCATGGTCTTCATGACATCCACGATCTGAATGTCCTCGTTCCCCGGAAGGGACAGATCCAGGATACTGTTATCCCGGAAGCTTACCACAGTAGGCCGCAGTACATTTTCTTCATTTTCATTCAATACCAGTGCTTTCTCTCCCGTACTGAGTTCCACGCTGGCGCCGGGCGGAAGGATATTGATGGAATGGATCAGGGCCCGTACCGTCTCCGGATCGTATACCTCCGGGTGCTCCAGAAATTCCTGAAGGGCTTTCACCTCAGACTGCGCCGTTCCCTGTAGTGTCATGGCTGTGATCTCGTCATAGCGGTTCGCCACCAGCAATACATTGGCCCCGGCCAGCATTTTATACCTGCTCTTCTCTCCGTCTGCCGGGAACAGATCCAGCTGTTTTCTGGCTGCCTGCTGACAGATTCTGCGGATACCGGGTCCGTCGGTGGCAAAAGCCTCCTCGATGATACCGTAAGCCTCTTCCTGTGTCTCACAGTTACGCACCATATCCTCTTTGTTATAAGGCGCACCGTAATACACATCGTCATGTTTTTTCACTTTTCCCATATCGTGAAGAACCGCCGCACATACGGTATGGTACTGTTCTTCCCGCCTAATATTCATCACATGGGTAATCATGGCACAGAGTATTGCCACATTCAGGGAATGTCTGGAAAAATAGTCCTCCCGACTTCTCAGATTCTGGTAGAAATTGATCTTCTCATCCAAGTGTCCGTAATTGCGGATGACCATATCTGCGATAGACTGGGTACGGTTCTGCTTTCTGGTCTTCAGGATACGATCCAGTTCCTCTTCAATGGCACTGACCGCCTGGATCTGGAACCGCTCGAACTCCAGATCCTCCTGGGTCAGGGGAGGAAGGGGTTCTGCCGGTTCCAGTACATAGACACCGATCAATCCGAAATTACGAATACTTTCTATTGCCTGTAATGACAAAAGGGAATTTCTGTCAAACAAAAGAATACTCTTCTTATTATAAACAGGCCTTGCCAGACGCATTCCTGTCTTCAAATCTTCCGTTCTTACAAAATGCATCCCTGTTCCCCCCTTATCTTTTGTCACTTATAGAAATAAATATATCACAGTGTTCCTTAATTGACAAGGTGATGTTTAGTCCTCACGCAGGGTCTCCGCCAGCTTATGCAATGCTCTTTTTTCCATACGGGAAACATAGCTTCTGGAAATTCCGAGAGCATCTCCCACCTCCTGTTGTGTGTGCTCTTTACAGCCCAGAATCCCATAGCGCATCACCAGGATCCGATATTCCCGCTCCGTAAGGCAGCGGTCCAGAGCCAGGAACAGACGCCTGATATTTCTGTTCAGTTCCAGATCCTCCACCACATCCTTCTGTTTCTCTTCGATCACATCCAGCAGATGGATGGCATTCCCTTCCTTATCCTGCCCGATAGGTTCATACAGCGAAACTTCTCTGGATAGTTTTTTGCGGCTCCGCAACATCATCAGAAGTTCGTTGTCGATACATCTGCAGGCATAAGTGGCCAGTCTCCCTTTTCCGGAGTCAAAAGAATTCACTGCTTTGATCAGTCCGATGCATCCGATGGAGATCAGATCCTCCATGTCTTCCTCAACATTCTGGTATTTTTTGGCAATATGTGCCACCAGGCGCAGATTCCTCTCCACCAGGATCTCCCTGGCCTGTCTGGATTCTTCCACGGTACCTTCCCTGAGCAAACGGATATAATACGCTTCTTCTCCTGCGGTTAATGGCTGCTGAAAGGTCTTCAAAAAATCCCTCCGTGGACAGTTGCTTATGATAGTTTATGTGTTTTTCTGTCCACAAGTGCCTGTCAGTCTCCCTCCTTCCTCAGAATAAAAACTGCGCCATCACATAATTACTCAGATCCAGTCCTCTCTTTGTCAGTGCCAGGAACCGGTCTCCTGTCTGTTCCTCTTTTCCCCCCGTAACGGTCAGCAGGCCATCCGCCACATTCCGGTCAATGACATCACCGTAGACTTCCTCCACAGTCCTTCCGTATTGTTCTGCAAAATCCCGGCAGGACACCCCACGGGTCAGCCGCAGTCCCAGAAACATAGTCTCCTCCATCCGGTCCTGTACCGTCAGTGCCTGCTCCTCTTCCCTGCAGTCCAGCGGCCGGGCCAGATATGCTTTCAGATCTCTTCCGTTCTGAAAACGCACATTATCAACAAGAGAAGCCGCTCCGATACCGAGCCCCAGATAATCCCTGCGGATCCAATAACCTACATTATGTCTGCATTCATAACCATCCCTGGCATAATTGGAGATCTCGTACCGGTGGAAACCGTACTTTGCCAGCACCTCTATGGTCTCCTCATACATGGCCCGCTCCGTCTCTTCTTCCGGCAGAGGCAGTTCTCCCCGCTCTGCCATAGCTGCAAAGGGGGTTCCCTCCTCCACGATCAGGCTGTAGGCAGAGATATGCTGCGGCATGGGTTCCAGGTGCAGCACCTTTTCCAGCGTGTCCTTATAGCTTGCAAGTGTCTGTCCCGGCAGTCCGCTCATGACATCCACATTGATATTCGTAAATCCTGCCTCCACGGCCTCCCGGTACACCTGACAGAAACCATCAAAATCATGGATCCTGCCCAGCATTTTCAGCTCTTCCGCCTGAGCGGACTGCATGCCGATACTGAGCCGGTTGATTCCCGCCTTATAAAATTCCCTGAGTTTCTCCGCAGTGGCCGTTCCCGGATTCACCTCCATGGTAATCTCCGCATCCTGTGCCAGTGTGAACTGCTCTCTGATGTGATCCATCAACTGACCGATCTGTTCCCCCGACAACAGGGACGGCGTACCTCCGCCGATAAATATGCTGGTCACGATACGGTCACTGTAATCTTTTGCTCTTCCCCCGATCTCTGCAAAAAGTGCAGCCATATAGGCTTCCTTTGTCTGCTCCGTGGCAGGAGCAGACAGGAAATCACAATAGCTGCACTTTCTTACACAAAAGGGAATATGAATGTATAATTCCAGTTCCTTTTTATTCATATTGCTCCTTCAATTACCTCATCAGTTTTTATCATCCAGCTTCAGAACGCTCATAAATGCCTTCTGGGGAATCTCTACATTACCGAACTGGCGCATACGCTTTTTACCCTCTTTCTGCTTCTCCAGCAGTTTCTTCTTACGGGTAGTATCACCGCCGTAACATTTCGCCAACACGTCCTTACGCATGGCCTTAACCGTCTCTCTGGCACTGACCTTGCCGCCGATGGCTGCCTGGATAGTAATCTCGAAGAGGTGTCTGGGACTCTCGTCCTTCAG
>JBNMJR010000225.1:0-4120 GCA_050873925.1 Acetatifactor sp. | reverse complement strand
TCGAAAATCTTGCCGACGCTTTTTTCCGAAGGGGTAAATCCGGGACGCTCCGCATTGGTGGAATCGCACATCAGTGCCAGTACACCCTTTTTACCGATCTCGGCAAAACGCTGCAGGTCGATGGCATCTCCGTAGACCGGAGTGTAGTCTACCTTGAAGTCTCCGGTGTGCACCACGATACCGGCAGGGGAATAAATGGCCAGTGCTGCGGCGTCTACAATACTGTGATTCGTCTTAATGAATTCCACACGGAAATCACCCAGATTGATGGACTGTCCGAACTTCACCACTTTACGCTTGGTCTTCTTCATGAGATTGTGCTCGGTCAGCTTGTTCTCGATAATCCCCATGGTCAGGCGGGTAGCGTAAATAGGAACATTGATGTCACGCAGCACATAAGGCAGTGCTCCGATATGGTCCTCATGTCCATGGGTAATGACAAATCCCTTTACCTTGTCGATGTTGTCCTTCAGATAAGTCACATCCGGGATAACCAGATCGATTCCCAGCATGTCATCTGCGGGGAAAGACAGACCACAGTCCACCACAATAATACTGTCCTCATACTGAAAGGCAGTAATGTTCATACCGATCTGCTCCAGGCCTCCCAGGGGAATGATCTTCAGACCTGAAACGTTACTATTCTCTTTTTTCTTTTTCAACGAAATTACCTCCAAATTCTATACGTCTATACATCTTGCTTCGTGTATGTATTCCGGCGTTAGAATGAGATAGTATGCTCTGCAAACAAAGACCTGTGATTTTCCGCCCGCTCCACGGCTCTCTTCTCGAAATCTCCCGTGAAGATCAGACATCCCAGATCTTACGATTCCATCAAAATAACGGCACCTCTCATGCCCTTCGTGTATTCCCTGTCACTTTCAGCATAAAACCATTATAGGTTGAAACCGGCAAAGCATCCTGTCTCTCTCTGCCAATCATACAAATCATATCTATAAATAGTAGACGGCTTCACCGCGAAGCCATCTGTATTTATCCAAGTTAAATTAAATCAATGTCCTCTAACATATCCGCAAATACACCGGATACTGCTTCCAGTTCTTCATCATCGGAGACTACATCATAAATGCTCTCCTCTTCGCCATCCTGAGACATATCCTTCAGGATCAGGGCGTCTCCGTCACCCTCTTCCACATCGGTCACCAGAATATAGTTGTGTCCACCGATTCTGGTCTGTTCCAGTACATAAAATTCTACAGGTTCTTCGCCCTCGGGGCGAAATGTGATCTTTTCCAATTTACTCATTCCGTGTCCTTTTTCTTCTCATTGTTCCTGCGATCCAGATAGCCCTGCAGGATCAGAGTAGCTGCGATCATATCCACGTAATCCTTACGGTTCTCACGGCGGATCCCCGCTTCCATCATGGCCTTGTCCGCTGCCACAGTCGTCAGTCTCTCATCCCAGAAATATACCGGAAGACCGGTTCTGCGCTCCAGCTTGTCCTTGAACTCTTTGGTCAGTTCCACGCGGACACCTTCGGTATCGTTCATATTTTTGGGCAGCCCCAGTACGATCTCTTCTACTTCGTTCTCCACGATCAGTTCTTCGATCCGGGCCAGTGTCTGTCGTAATTTATTCTCTTCCTTGCGGCGAATGATCTCCACTCCCTGTGCTGTTAAAAGCAGACTGTCGCTGATCGCCACGCCCACAGTACGTGAGCCGGAATCCAAACCCATAATACGCATGTGGGTCCTCCTGATAGTTGTAATTATTTCCAGTGTTTTGTTTTGATATACTCTGTGAGCAACTCTTCCACAAGCTCATCCCGTTCCACCTTCATGATCAGGCTGCGGGCATTCTTGTGGCTGGTAATATAAGTGGGGTCTCCGCTCATAATATAACCAACGATCTGATTCACAGGGTTATATCCCTTCTCCGTCAGTGCCTCATATACGGTAGCAAGCACCAGCTTCACGCCGGTCTCAGGTTCTGTCTCTACCTTGAAGTATTGTGTATTTCCTAAGTCCTGCATACGATCCTCTTTTTCTGCCATAGGGCAAATTTCTCCGTTATGCCTTATATTACCGCATTTACTTTGAAAATTCAAGGGGCATCTGCGATGTGCTCCGCAAGGCGGGGAAAATAAGGGATATATACCGTTTTCTCCTGTAAATAAGGGCGCAGGAAATCATAGAATTTTGTCAGATCCGCCTCTTCATCCAGAATATAGTCCTCCAGTTCCCGGCAGATCTGCTCCGTGGTATCTTCCTTTTTGTCTATAAAGTATTTCTCCGGAAATCCGCTTTTAAAAATGCTGCAAAGGAAAATATTTTTATAGGTGTCATAATCCACCTCCCGGTGTTCCCCGGCAAAACGTCCCGCATGTTCATAAATGTCCAGAATCTTTTCTTTGATCCGTCCGTGAAAACCATACCCCTTCTTCCAGAGCCGGTAAAAAGCCTCCCAGTCTTCACAGATCTCCGCCTCCCACAGTGGATACACATAGAGCAGATAACGTTCTCCTTCTTCCTCCTCCGGTTCCACCCGGTAAGCCTTCAGGAAATCCTCCGGCTCTTCCTGCTCACACAGTCTTTCCAGATGCTGTTTCATCTGCCGGGTAATTTCGTTCATTATTTTCTCTTGTGCCGTCTCTTTATTTTTCTTCACTCTTGTCTCCGTTTCTGTTTTCCTCGGACTTCCAATACTCCCGGTTGGACTCTATAATGGTTTCTTTCGCCTTTTTCATTTCTTCTGCATTGTATTTTCGCCCATTCTCGAATTTCCAGTGCAACTGTTCAAAGTAGCTGTACAGCGCTTCCACAAAATCCTGATAACCTTCCCGCTTGTTCTTCTTTGGCTTTCTGCTCCAGTAATCCACCAGCATTTCGTAAGCGTAGGCATCCATCTCATGGTAAATAGCGCTCCGGTTGGGATTCCGTTCAAAGATCTCCCAGATCTTTTTTCTGTTCTTATACATCCATTCTTTCAGCGTCTCTCCCGCCCGGTATCCCCGGCCTTTGATATTCATGGCTCCAAACATGATAAGAATCTGAAATTCCACTCCAATATCCAGATTCTGCTCTATTTCCAATACCAAATACAGGTGCTGTCTTTGAACAAGTCTCTGTATGGTTTCCGGTTGTTTGCTCTCTCCCGGCTGTATTCCGTCCGAATTCCGCATATGCATTACTTCCCGGGTGTCCTTCACCACATCTCTTAACTCCTTTTCCTTGTCCCGCACTTTCTCTGCCATCTGCCGGATCACTTCCGCTACCCGCCCGCCCTGCGCGAGCTGTTCGGCGGCATCTGCATATTTTTCCAGAGTCTCCGCTATTTCTTGTACGGAGTCGATCTGCCCGGCCAGATCTGCCAGATTCCGTTTTGCCGGCAACACCAGGAATTCTTTGTAAAAAATCTCCTGCAAAGCCATGGCGTGCAGTGCTTTCATATATTCTTCCGGCAATCTTTCCTGCGCATCATCTCTGTCATAATAAGCATCCTGTAATTCCCAGATCTCCAAAAGGTGTCTCTCTGCATCCTCCTGCAATAACTGCAGCAGTATCCAGGGAATCTTTTCCCCTTCCAGTTCCTCCAAAAGATTTTGGGACGAGAGCAGGAAATTCTTACTTTCCCGAAGGATCGTCTCCCGGTTTTCCTCCCAGTCAAAACACATCTCCAGATCCTGTGTATAGGTTTTGTATTTTTTCTTTGCCTCCCCGGTCAGGTTCTCCAATATATTTTTATAGGTCACATAGCTTCCGCCATCATTGATCTTCAGAATTTCTTTGGCAAGATATGTTTTCAGGCCCGTGGCATTTGCCCTCCCGGTAGCCGTGCCGGACAGGGCACGAATGACCATATCTTCCCTCAGAAAATGAAAGGGCCCCTGATTCTCTGTTTTATCCTCTGTTACATAGTGATCAATGACCTCTCCCAGATAATTTAAATCTTCCGCCGGATTTTTCATAAGCAGCTCCCTCTCCAACACTGGCATTATATTGCGTTCATTATAGCACACACTCACCAAAAGTTCATGAAAAGCGAAAGCCGCTCCGGATCTTTCTTTTCTCTTGCCAGATACAGAAGTTCCCTGAGCAGTCTTTCCGGGAAAAAATCCTTCTCATACAGGAACAGTATCTCAGCCTCATCCAGATAACAC
>JBNMJR010000224.1:0-4152 GCA_050873925.1 Acetatifactor sp. | reverse complement strand
TTCTTATGAGAAAAAAGATAAAAGAACTCTATGACCGTTCCACACTGGTGGCAAAGATAAGATATTCCTATCTTTGCCTTCTGGTGCCTTTTGTATTATTCCTGATCTTTTGCTTCTATAATCTATGGAACAATAACCGCAGATATGAGGATATGATCAATTCTTCCGTCATGGCCAGTCAGTTCAGCCTGGATTTTCAGAAGGATTTCGATTACGAGACCTATCTGCTGATCGTAGGGAACAAGACGCTGGAGGAGTCCAGTCTGCATGATATGCTGGCGGAAGCAGATGAGATCGTGGCAGGTCTGGAAGAACTGACGGAATCCCGGGAGAACTTAAAGCGACTGACCAGTGTCAAAAAATATCTGAACAATCTGGAGACCTATATCGGCAGGATCGAGGACAATATCCGGGAAGGCAACCGCTACGAGGACAACATGGAGATCTGGGAAAATGATGTGCAGATCGTGACGTCTCTGGTGGGCGATACCATGTCCCAGTACATCTATTACGAGATCCGGGGCATTCAGGAGAGCAGACAGCAATATCAGGATTTCTTCGTGAACATGATCCGGTTTTCCATCATTGCCTTTGCCCTGATCCTGGTCCTGTTTTTATTCTTATCCTATTATATACCGTTAAGTATCACGAGCCCCATCAGACGCCTTACCCAGGTGACGGATCAGGTGGCGAAAGGTGACCTGACGGTGCGTTCCGATGTGACGGGAGGCGTGGAGGCCCGGGTGCTCAGCGACTCTTTGAATACCATGATCGACAAGATCAACGAACTGCTGGACCAGGTAAAGACAGAGCAGATCCGGTTGCGCAAGGCGGAATTCGAACTGCTGCAGTCCCAGATCAACCCACACTTCTTATATAATACGCTGGATGCCATCGTATGGCTGGCGGAGGCGGGAGAACAGAAAAAGGTCGTGAGCATGGTAGGCAGCCTGTCGGACTTTTTCCGGATCTCACTGAATCAGGGACAGGATATTCTGGATGTAAAGGAAGAATTGCAGCATGTCCGCAGCTACCTGGAGATCCAGCAGATGCGCTATCAGGACATCCTCCAATATGAGATCTGTGTCCCGGAAGAACTGAATCACTGCCAGATTCCCAAGATCACGCTGCAGCCGCTGGTGGAAAATGCACTGTACCACGGAATCAAGAACAAGCGTGGCAAGGGTATGATCCGGATCGAAGGAGAACTGGACGGAGAGGACTGTATCCTGCGGATCACGGACAACGGTAAGGGTATGACACCGGAGCGGCTGGAGCAGGTGCGGGAAGGCATCCGCAACCGGAAGGTCCGGGAGACCGATATTTACGGTCTGTACAATGTCAACGAGCGCATCCGCCTGAATTTCGGCGAAAACTACGGTATCACCATTACCAGTACCTATGGGGAGGGTACCTGTGTCACGGTCAGACTTCCTCAGTATTAAAAAAATGAACCACTATCGTAAAAAAATCAACTTTTTACGCCGGTGGTTCTTTTTTGTCATAAAAATTTCAACTTTTCCGTGAGGTATCTTCATGGTTTTTTCCCCGGATCCGCTTTACAATAAGATCATCAAAGAAATAGTTCTTTGGGGAACAAAAACAAATTGGGAGGTTACACAATGAAGAAGAAAATTTTAGCAGCAGTAATGGCAGCAACCATGGTATTCAGCCTTGTAGCATGCGGCTCCTCTGATGCAGGCAGCAGCGCAGCGACCGGAAGCGCAAGCGCAGGAACAACCAGTTCCAGCTCCTCCGGAGATCTGATCAAAGTCGGTATCATCAACAACGACCCCAACGAGTCCGGTTACCGTACCGCCAATGATAAGGATATGAAGAATACCTTTACCGAGGCTAACGGCTACGAAGCATCTTTCGCATACAGCTTAAAGAACGATGAGCAGATCACTGCAGCACAGAAGTTCATTCAGGATGGCGTTGACTACCTGCTTCTGTCCGCAGCAGATACCGCAGGCTGGGATTCCGTACTGAAGGATGCACAGGATGCAGGTATCAGAGTTATCCTCTTCGACCGTACCATTGATGCAGATGAGAGCCTGTATGAGGCATCCATCGTATCCGATATGGCAAAGGAAGGCCAGACCGCAGTTGACTGGTTAAAGAGCCAGAACTTAAGCGAATACAACATCATTCACTTACAGGGTGTTATGGGTTCCGCAGCACAGCAGGGTCGTACCGGTGCTCTGGATGACGCAGCAGCAAACGACGGCTTCAATCTGGTAACACAGCAGACCGCTGAGTGGAACGCAGAGAAAGCACAGCAGATCGTACAGTCCGTAATCGACGCAGGTACTCCTTTCAACGTAATCTACGCTGAGAACGATGATATGGCTAAGGGTGCTGTAGCAGCTCTGGATAAGGCTAATATCTCCCACGGTGTTGGCAAAGACGTTATCGTTATGGGCTTTGACTGCAACAAGTGGGCTCTGGAAGAGCTGAAGGCAGGCAACTGGAACTACGATGGACAGTGCAATCCTTTCCAGGCTTCCTATATCGATGATATCATCAAGAAGCTGGAGAACGGCGAGACCATCTCCGAGAAGACCATCATCATGGATGAGAAGGGCTTCGATGCAACCACCATTACTCAGGAAGATGTAGACAACTACGGTATCTAATCTGACGTAAACGACCAGAAGCGCGGCGCATGCTAGCTCCGCGCTTCTTTTATCAGATAACAGAAGGGGTGAAACTTTTGGACAATAACACAGTATTGGAAATGAAAAATATTCACAAAAGCTTTCCCGGTGTGCGTGCTCTGCGAGGTGTGGACTTCCACCTGAACAAAGGTGAGATCCATGCACTGATGGGGGAGAACGGTGCCGGAAAGTCAACCCTGATCAAGGTGCTGACAGGTGTCTACAGCAAGGATGAAGGCCAGATCTTCATCGACGGCAAAGACAAAGCCGTATCCATTCACTCTCCGCAGGAGGCACAGAAGCTGGGCATCAGTACCGTATATCAGGAGATCACACTCTGCCCGAATCTGTCCGTGGCAGAGAACATGTACATAGGACGTTCCAACAAGATCTATCAGAACTGGAAGAAAATGAATGAGGACGCAGACAAGATCTTACAGAATCTGGATATTCCCGCGAAAGCGTCCCAACAGCTGGCAAGCTGCTCCATCGCCGTACAGCAGATGGTGGCCATTGCCAGAGCCGTAGATATGGATTGTAAAGTACTGATCCTGGATGAGCCGACCTCCTCTCTGGATGAGCAGGAAGTAGAAAAGCTTTTCGGTCTGATGCGCGATCTGAAGGCCAGAGGAGTGGGTATCATCTTCGTAACCCATTTCCTGGATCAGGTATATGAAGTGTGCGACAAGATCACTGTCCTGCGGGATGGCGGACTGGTAGGCGAATATGCCATCAAAGATCTGCCCAGAGTACAGCTGGTATCCAAGATGCTTGGCAAGGAGCTGGACGATCTGTCCGATATCAAGGGTGAGCAGCCTACAGAGCAGAAGGCAGACGCAGGAGAGCCCTTATTCGAAACCAAAGATCTGTGCAGTGATGCCGGGATCAAACCTTTTGACTTCTATATTAAAAAGGGAGAGGTCAATGGATTTACCGGACTGCTGGGATCCGGCCGAAGCGAGTGTGTCCGTGCTATTTTCGGTGCCGACCGTGTCATCGGCGGTACGGTGAAAAAGAACGGTAAGCAGGTCAAGATCAACAAGCCGTTAGACGCTATGCGCTGCGGCATCGGTTATCTGCCGGAGGATCGTAAACGCGACGGTATCGTAGGTGACTTGTCCGTAAGAGAGAATATTATCCTGGCACTGCAGGTGCTTCGTGGATTCTTCCGGCCGATCTCCCGGGCGGAAGCTAATAAATTCGCAGACGAATACATCAAACTGCTGGATATCAAGACCGCATCCGCAGAGACTCCCATCAAGTCACTGTCCGGCGGTAATCAGCAGAAGGTAATTCTGGCCAGATGGCTTCTGACCCATCCGGAATATCTGATTCTGGATGAGCCTACCAGAGGTATTGATGTCGGCACCAAGGTGGATATCCAGAAGCTGGTACTGAAGCTGGCAAGTGAAGGCATGAGCGTGACCTTCATCTCTTCCGAGACCGACGAGATGCTCCGTACCTGTTCCCGACTGGTAGTCATGAGAGACCG
>JBNMJR010000223.1:0-4180 GCA_050873925.1 Acetatifactor sp. | reverse complement strand
TTCATTAACTGTTCTCAGTGGTTGAATGCATTCTGCGGCTACTTTAATTTTGGCTGCTAATATCGTTTTCAATGAATAGAACGTCCCAAAGACGTAAAAAAGGCTCTCCCGTTTTCGGGATGAGCCTTTTTATTTACCGATAGTCGTAATGAATCTTAATGTTGTTGCCCTGTACCTGTACCTCCGCAAGACTTCCGGTAACAATCGGCATCATGGGTGCCAGATGTCCCAGATCCACATCCATGATCACGGGTACACTTTTCTCTCCCGCCACAGCGAGTACTGCCTGATACTGATCCAGTCCCATCATCTCCTGTCCGAAGCACAGCGGTCTTCCAATCAGGAATCCTTTGACATACTGAAACCAGCCGGCTTCCTCCATCTGCCACATGGCTCTGCGGATAGCAAATACGTTCAGATCACAGGATTCCAGGAACCAGATGATTCCGTCCTCTTTATATTTTTCCAGAAAATCCTGCGTTTTATCAAACCGGGTTCCCAACAGATTCACCAGACAGTCCATGCAGCCCCCCAACAGCCGGCCGGAAAAACAAATCTCCTGTTCCTCTTCTGCTGCCTGTCTGCCAAGATATTTTTTCAGTACCCTGGGTTCCGTGGTGTTATAGGGCAACAGGGGCTGTTCTTCATTTTTCAGAGATTCCTTTTCCCACTTGTCATACCCGTGGACTTCTGTGGTCTCTCCGGTCAGAATTCCGAAAGCATCTTTTAAGGAAGCATGCCAGGGCTCCATTCCGAAAGCGGCCGCACAGGGACCGTAGACGGACGCGGTATCACAGATGGTTGCCAGCAGATAGGTCATGTTGGTATTGTCGGAATACCCCAGATACCACTTGGGATCTGCTGCCCGCAGACGTTCAAAATCCACATGACTCATGGTCTCGCACATCAGCTCTCCGCCGCCGCAGGAGATCAGGCAGTCGTTTTCCGGACTGCAATAGTAATCCGTCAGCTCCTGTCCGCATTTTTCGGGGGTATTGCTGATACCGATGCCCTCCCCGGCGTAACAGTTGGGGCCTAATTGCAGCTGATAACCCATTTCCCGGAATTTCTTCTGGGCATTGCCAAAGGCAGTGTAATAAGGTTCTATCTGACAGCCAAAAGAAGGGGCCACGAATCCGATGGTCCCTCCCTGCTGTATATTTTTCGGATATTTCATTGCGTCGTATCCTCCTATATATACATATTTGATTTCTTCGTGCTATGCGTCGAAGTCGATCTTGTTATAAATATCAAAACAGTCAAAAGTCGCAAAATAATCCTTCGGAGTTTCGGCACGGCGGATCAGTTCCACGCTGCCGTCCTCTTTCAGCAGAAGCTCTGCGGATTTCAGTTTACCGTTGTAATTGTAGCCCATGGCAAAACCATGTGCTCCAGTATCATGGATGGCAATATAATCGCCGATGTCGATCTTCGGCAGCATCCGGTCGATGGCAAATTTGTCGTTGTTCTCGCACAGGGAACCGGTCACATCGTATTTGTGGTCGCAGGGCTCGTTTTCCTTGCCCAGTACGGTAATATGATGGTAAGCGCCGTACATGGCAGGACGCATCAGGTTCACGGCACAGGCATCCACACCGATGTAGTCCTTGTGAGTATGCTTCTCGTGGATGACCTGGGTCACCAGATGTCCGTAAGGCGCCATCATATAACGGCCAAGCTCTGTGTAGATTGCCACATCGCCCATGCCTGCAGGTACCAGAACTTCCTCATATACCTTACGCACGCCTTCGCCAATGACTCTGATATCGTTGGGTTCCTGATCCGGACGGTAAGGAATGCTGATACCACCGGACAGATTAATGAAGGTAATATGCGCGCCGGTCTCTTCTTTCAGTTTCACTGCCAGTTCAAACAGTTCTCTTGCCAGAGTGGGATAATAGTCATTTGTTACTGTGTTGCTGGCCAGGAAAGAATGAATACCGAAATTCTCCACACCCTTCGCCTTCAGGATCTTATAGCCCTCGAACATCTGCTCCGTGGTAAAACCGTACTTGGCATCTCCCGGATTGTCCATGATGTTATTGCTGATGGAAAAATATCCGCCGGGATTATAACGACAGCTCAGGGTCTTGGGCAGATAACCGATGGTCTTCTCCAGAAAATCAATATGAGTGATGTCATCCAGATTGATGGTAGCACCGATTTTTGCTGCATATTCGAATTCATGAGCCGGGGTATCGTTGGAGGAGAACATAATATCCTCTCCCTTTACGCCCATGGCATTACTGAGCATCAGCTCTGTCAGAGAGGAACAGTCACATCCGCAGCCGTAATCTCTCAAAATATTGATCAGGAAAGGATTGGGGGTTGCCTTTACTGCAAAGAACTCCTTGTAGCCTTTATTCCATGCAAATGCTTCCTTCAGTGCTTTCGCGTTCTCACGGATTCCCTTTTCATCATAAATATGAAACGGTGTGGGATATTTTTCTGCGATCTTCTCGATCATTTCTTTGGTAACAAATGCCTTTTTTTCCATAAGTATCTCCTCTGCATCTATCTTATTTACAGTAAAGTGCTTCTCATCTCTTCCGGGGTCAGAGTGCTCAGATAAGCAGGTGCCACATCAAATACGGTCTTGCAGCCCTTCTGGCCTTCCTGATTCATGCGGTAAGCAGCTCTTGCATATGCGGTCAGTACGCAGGAAGTGAATTCCGGGTTGGAATCAAGCTTCAGACTGTACTCGATCACATGGTTATGCTCACCGTTTAAGCCGGTCTTGCCGGTACGCAGTACAAATCCGCCATGAGGGATACCTGCGTGGTCTCTCTGCAGTTCTTCCTCAGTGATGAAATGTACGGTGGTATCATAATCTGCAAAATAGTTGGGCATGGTCTTGATCTGCTCTTCGATCTGTGCCTTGTCTGCGCCTTCCTCCGCTACTACGAAACACTCTCTGGTATGCTTTTGTCTGGTGGTCAGGACCGGATTCTCACAGTTTCTGACAGCCTCCAGAGCGGATTCTACGGGAATGGTATACTGTTTGGCATCCTTGACACCGGGGATACGGCGGATGGCATCGGAATGTCCCTGGCTGACACCCTTACCCCAGAAAGTATAATCACTGCCGTCTCTTAAAATGGCATTGGCATACAGTCTGTTCAGAGAGAACATACCGGGATCCCAGCCTACAGAGATCATGGCTACCTTGCCGCCCTCTTTTGCTGCGGCATCTACCTGTGCAAAATGCTCAGGAATCTTTGCATGGGTATCAAAGCTGTCTACCACGTTAAAATATTTTGCATACTCTGCGGTCTGCCTGGGCAGATCGGTTGCGGAACCTCCACACAGCACCAGGACATCGATTTTGTCCTGCATGGTCAGTAACTGGTCTACATTATAAACCTTCACATCTGTTAATGTCTTTACTGTAGCAGGATCTCTTCTGGTAAATACGGCTACCAGCTCCATATCATCATTCTGCTTTACTGCACATTCCATTCCTCTTCCTAAATTACCATAACCTAAAATTGCGACTCTGATACTCATTTTTCTATTCCTTTCTGTTTTATCCTATTTATGAGAACGCTGCTGCCGCTTCCACCCGGCAAAAGCGTTTTCTACATAATTATTGATTATTGTTCACCCTGCTTCAACCGAATGAGGGCGATCTCGTTGCGCATGGCATCCTTGAAGACTCTGACAAAATTCTTCTGACCACTGTAGAGGCAGGCATCACTGCTCTTTCCCGTCACCGTGCCGGTGAGAATGTACTCGGAGTCTATGATGAGACGGATCTGGTCCATCTGCTGTTCCTCTTCTTCCGGTTCTCTGAAATGCTCCGGCACCAGATATTCTATGATCCCGGCTCTTAATTCGGCATCCGCGGGGAAAAGCTCACGGTTATCTTCTGAGATCAATACCACCTTTTTCTGTGCCCGGACCAGTTCACGGATTTCTTCTGTCCATTGCTCTAAGAACTCTCCTGTTGCGGAAAAATAAATACGTTTCTCCGCCCCCAGGATCATGTGCCGGATCTTGTCACGGATGTGATCGTAGCCTTCGATCGTGATGTATCCTTCTCTGGGTAAATTTTTTCGGGGGCCGTCCGCCACCAGGCGTTCTTTTGCCTTTCGCAGATAGCGGATCCGGTTATCACAAAACTCAGCTAATGCTACCGCCAGATATTTGGAGGATGCGCCTTCGATCACATACGCGGCTC
>JBNMJR010000222.1:0-4187 GCA_050873925.1 Acetatifactor sp. | reverse complement strand
CTGGACGATATGATCGAGTCTGTGGGCATAGGCAGAGAGAAGCTTTGCACCTACTGCTGGGACGGCAGAGAATAGTGCGAAAAGAACTTCTAATCACTCAGAGCATAGGCTCTTTCGTGAAGAAGTTCTAAGTTTCGCATGGCAAAACGCTACGCGTTTTGAATATAGATGTAGATTATATAAAATATAATAAATATTGATTTTACTTATACCACAAAGTGTTGTATACTGTAAAACGGTGTGAGAAAGAGAAGCAGATGCTTCTTCGGATCACCCGGAATAAGATATTGGATGTAGATTTATCACAGGAACTGTGGTAAAGAATGGAGGAAAACATGGTAAAGGCAGTTGTAGGAGCCAACTGGGGCGACGAAGGAAAAGGAAAGATCACAGATATGCTGGCAGAGAAAGCGGACATTATTGTACGTTTTCAGGGCGGCGCGAATGCAGGACATACCATCGTGAACAATTATGGTAAATTCGCTCTGCACACCCTTCCTTCCGGTGTATTTTACAATCATACCACCAGTGTGATCGGTAACGGTGTGGCATTAAACATTCCGATCCTGATGAAAGAGATTAAGTCTATCACAGACAGAAATGTTCCCATGCCCAAGATTCTGGTGTCTGATCGTGCACAGATGGTAATGCCTTACCATATTTTATTTGATCAGTATGAAGAGGAGAGACTGGGCGGTAAGTCCTTCGGATCTACCAAGTCCGGTATCGCACCTTTCTATTCCGATAAGTATGCGAAGATCGGTTTCCAGGTAAGTGAGTTATTTGATGACGAACTGTTGCAGGAGAAGGTACAGCGTGTCAGTGAGATGAAGAACGTTATCTTAGAGCATCTGTATCACAAGCCACTGATCGATCCCGCAGAACTGTTAAATACTCTGCACGAGTATCGCGATATGATCGCACCTTTCGTATGTGATGTATCCGCATTCTTAGACAAGGCACTGAAAGAGGGCAAGACCATTCTGTTAGAGGGTCAGTTAGGTACCATGAAGGATCCGGATCACGGAATTTACCCCATGGTAACTTCTTCCTCCACTCTGGCTGCTTACGGCGCTATCGGTGCAGGCATCCTTCCTTATGAGATCAAGCAGATCGTTACCGTAAGTAAGGCATATTCTTCTTCCGTAGGAGCAGGTGCTTTCGTATCCGAGATCTTCGGTGACGAAGCAGATGAATTACGACGCCGCGGCGGTGACGGTGGTGAGTTCGGTGCGACCACCGGACGGCCCAGACGTATGGGATGGTTCGACTGTGTTGCCACCAAGTACGGCTGCCGTCTGCAGGGTGCTACCGATGTGGCATTCACCGTACTGGATGCACTGGGATATCTGGATGAGATTCCTGTATGCGTAGGCTATGAGATCGACGGCGAAGTGACCACCGATTTCCCTGTAACCTACAAGCTGGAGAAGGCAAAGCCCGTACTGAAGAAGCTCCCCGGCTGGAAGTGTGATATCCGAGGTATCCGCAATTTCGACGAACTGCCGGAGACCTGCAGAAAGTATGTGGAGTTCATCGAGGAGCAGATCGGCTTCCCTATCACCATGGTCAGCAACGGTCCTGGAAGAGAAGATATCATCTATCGTGAGAGTCCTCTGAAGAAATAATCGGATTTACAATAAGTAATAGCAGAACAATGCGGAAAAGGGCATGGTGCGGCAGAAAATGCAGCCCATGCCCTTTTGTGTATACGATGAGCCAAGTACAGATTTGTGCCTGCACAGTAAGTCACCCTGCCCCATCTGCAACGGAGGTGGGGCTTGTGACAGGATTTCTCTATGACTGACAGGCTCTGGGGTACCGATTGTGATTTTGGAACAGGAGACAACGCAATATGATCAACAATCTGGAAGCGTATAAAGTATTTTATTATGTGGCAAAATGTGGGAGTGTGACCAAAGCGGCCGGGGAACTGTCAATCTCGCAGCCGGCGGTCAGTCAGGCCATCAAGCAGCTGGAAAACACCCTGGATGTCTCCCTGTTCCATCGGGCGGCCAAGGGAGTGCGGCTGACCAGCGAAGGAGAACTGCTGTATTCGTATGTGGCAAAAGGGTATGAACAGATCGAACTGGGGGTGAAGAAGGTTCACCAGATGCAGAACATGGAACTGGGAGAAGTCCGCATCGGCGCCAGTGATATGACATTGCAGTTTTACCTGCTTCCTTATCTGGAAAAATTCCATGAGCAGTACCCCGGGATCAAGGTGATCGTCACCAATGCGCCGACGCCGGAGACACTGAATTATTTAAGAGAAGGTCATATCGACTTCGGAATCGTCAGTACGCCCTTCCCGGAGAGACCGGATATCCAGATGATACCGGTGCGGGAGATCGAGGATGTTTTTGTGGCGGGAAGAAGATTTTTCAGCTACAAGAACCGTACGCTGGATTTTCAGGAACTGGAAAGCCTGCCGCTTATTTTCTTGGAGAAAAATACCAGCAGTCGCAGCTACATGGATGAATTTCTGGCGGGAAACGGAGTGTATGTACAGCCGGAGTTTGAGCTGGCCACCAGTGATATGATCGTACAGTTCGTGAGACGAAATCTCGGTGTGGGTTGTGTGATGCGGGATTTTGCCAGAGATTATGTGGAATCCGGCTTGCTTTTTGAACTCAGATTCAATAAAATAATACCGAAGCGGCAATTCTGTGTCGTGAGGAACACGAAGATGCCGATGGCTCCGGCGGCGGAGAAGCTGTTGGAGATCATGGAACTGGACAGGCAGGAAGAAGCGAAAGCATAAAAGTGACGGCGAAAAAGCGGATATACCGGCGGAGCCGGAACTGTTTTGAAGAAAAAGTAACAGGTAAAACGAATAGGAGAGAAGAGCTATGATACGCAATATAATTTTTGACATTGGTAATGTGTTGACAGACTATCGCTGGGAGGGATTTCTGGCGGACAAGGGATTTGATGCGGAAATGATCAAAAAGATCGCCAAGGCATCTATCATGCATCCTCTGTGGGCAGAGTATGACCGCGGTACCTGGACGGATGAGCAGGTACTGGCAGCATTTGTGAAGGATGCACCGGAACTGGAGAAAGAGCTGCATCAGGCGTTCGAGAATATCACCGGCATGGTAACCCCCAGAGCCTATGCGATTCCCTGGTTACAGGAACTGAAAGCAAAGGGATACCATGTGTATTACCTGTCCAATTTCTCCCATAAAGCAGAGACAGAGTGTGCGGAAGCTTTGAATTTCCTGCCGGAGATGGAGGGCGGTATCCTGTCTTACAAGGATCAGCTGATCAAGCCGGAACCGGAGATTTATCAGTTACTTCTGAAGCGCTATGGATTAAAGGCAGAGGAGAGTGTCTTTCTGGATGATACACTGGTGAATGTGAAGGCGGCCGAAGAACAGGGCATCCACGGCATCCACTTCCTGACCAAAGAGCAGGCGGAAGAGGAACTGCGGAAGCTTGGTGTGGACTGCTAAATGGAAAGTTAGTGAATTTTCTTCAAATCCGGAACTTCTGGTCCTTGCGGGCCTATAGAGAAAAATTTATTGTCCAGATACTTTTTGGAGCGAAAACCAGACCGAAAATAACAGATATGGGTCTATAGAGAAAATTTCATCTGTCAGGTACTCATTATTCCCGAAAAAGGTATCTCAGAAGACATTTTTTCTCTATAGACCCATATTTTATGTTTTTTGCGCTAAATCGCAGTAAATATGGGATCTTGCATTACAGTTTTTCTGCATAGACCCAAACCGGACGAACTCCCAGAGTGGCAAATGGCCCGCAGGCAGATATCGGTCTCCGAGAGTGAATTTTCTAAACCTGTGGATCAAGTATTTCTCATCCGGACGGGCACGGCTCCAGGCGACATCCATGTCGCCGACCGCCTGTCGCAAACATCATGTTTGCGACACCCTGACTTTTTACCACAGGTTAAGAAAATATCAACACTCTCCGACAGGCATCTGCCCGAGGGCCTTCTGCCACTCCGGGAGTTCTGTTTGTATTTAATAGGTCGATTTTTGCGAAAAAAATACAAAAATATGAAATTTTGCTGCGAAAAAAGGCTCTATTTTCGCTAAGGGGTCAAGTCCTTTTTTGTGTGTAAATTCACTTTCAGTCTATTAGCTACTGTATTTTATGCGGCATTCTTGCGGAACTTTGCAAGGATGCTGCTTTGTTTTTCATAGTATTCTGTCATATCG
>JBNMJR010000221.1:0-4223 GCA_050873925.1 Acetatifactor sp. | reverse complement strand
ATTTAGCTACGATGTTGACGATTCTGCCGGGAACATAGATTTCTTTTACGATGTTGCCGGTCAGCTTGTCACCCAGAGCTTCTTTTGCCATAGCAATGACATTTTCCTTGGTCTCATCCTTGGAAACATTGATGGTCGCACGCATCTTACCGTTGACCTGAACACCGATCTCCACTACGCTCTCTACGGTCTTCTCTTCCTCGAACTCGGGCCATGCCGCCTGATACAGTCTGCCTTCGAATCCGGCAGTCTGCCACAGTTCCTCGGTGATATGAGGAGCTACGGGGTTCAGCAGAGTAAGCAGTGTCTTGTATTCGCCTCTGGTAATGGAGTTCTTCTTGTAGAACTCATTGATCAGGGACATCATAGCCGCAATGGCGGTGTTATACTTCAGATTCTCGAAGTCACTGCTGACCTTCTTGATGGTCTGGTGCATCCTGGTCTCCAGGTCTGCGCTGTAGCCTTCCTCGTCGGTTACGATATCCTGCAGTTTCCATACTCTCTCCAGGAATCTGCGGCAACCCTTTACACCTTCCTCACTCCAGGAAGCGCTCAGATCAAAGGCACCAATGAACATTTCGTAGGTACGCAGGGTGTCTGCACCGTAATCCTGTACAATATCATCCGGATTTACCACGTTGCCGCGGGACTTGGACATCTTCTCACCGTTGGAGCCCAGGATCATACCGTGACTGGTTCTCTTCTGGTAAGGTTCCGGAGTAGGCACGACGCCCTGATCATACAGGAATTTATGCCAGAAACGGGAGTACAGCAAATGCAGTGTGGTATGCTCCATGCCGCCGTTGTACCAGTCAACCGGCAGCCAGTACTTTAATGCTTCGGGGCTTGCCAGTGCCTTGTCATTGTGAGGATCGGTATAACGCAGATAATACCAGGAAGAACCTGCCCACTGAGGCATGGTATCGGTCTCTCTCTTGGCAGGACCGCCACAGCAGGGACAAGTGGTATTTACCCAGTCGGTCATGGCAGCCAAAGGAGATTCTCCGGTATCGGTAGGCATATAGCTCTCTACCTCGGGCAGCTGCAGAGGCAGCTCGCTCTCATCGATGGGAACATAGCCGCACTTATCGCAGTGTACGATAGGAATCGGCTCACCCCAGTAACGCTGTCTGGAGAATACCCAATCTCTTAATTTATAATTGGTCTTGCGGTTACCGATGCCCTTCTCTTCCAGATAGTTCATGATCTTCTCTTTGGCTTCTGCCACAGACAGACCGTTCAGGAAATCGGAGTTCACCAGAGTACCGTCAGCCACATCGGTATATACAGCTTCTTCTACGCTGACAGGGCTTCCGGCAACAACCTCGATAATGGGCATGTCGAACTTCTTCGCAAACTCCCAGTCTCTCTCATCATGAGCAGGTACTGCCATGATAGCGCCGGTACCGTAGGTCATCAGTACATAATCGGATACCCATACAGGGATCTCCTTGCCATTGACGGGATTGGTAGCGGTCAGGCCCTGGATGCAGACACCGGTCTTATCCTTTGCCAGCTCGGTACGCTCGAAGTCGGACTTTTTCGCAGCCATCTCACGATATGCCACGATGTCATCCCAGTTCTTGATCTCGTCTTTATATTTATCCAGAACAGGATGCTCCGGAGATACTACCATGTAGGTAACACCGAACAGAGTATCCGGTCTGGTGGTGTAAATGCGCAGCTTCTCGTCCTTGCCGGTCAGGGTGAAATCCACCTCAGCACCCTGGGACTTACCGATCCAGTTCTTCTGGGAGACTTTAACACGCTCGATATAATCTACGGTATCCAGTCCCTGGATCAGCTTGTCTGCATATTCGGTGATTTTTAACATCCACTGGCTCTTGACCTTACGGATAACCTCGGAACCGCAACGCTCGCAGACACCGTTGACTACTTCCTCATTTGCCAGACCCACTTTGCAGGAGGTACACCGGTTGATGGGCATCTCTGTCTTGTAAGCCAGTCCTGCCTTGAACAGCTTTATGAAGATCCACTGGGTCCAGCGATAATACTCAGGATCCGTGGTGTTGATCTCTCTGTCCCAATCGAAGGAATAACCTAAAGAATGCAGCTGATTCTTGAATCTTGCCACGTTGTTCTTGGTTACGATCTTCGGATGGATGTGGTTCTTGATCGCATAATTCTCGGTAGGAAGACCGAATGCATCCCATCCCATGGGATACAGCACATTGTAGCCCTGCATTCTGCGCTTACGTGCTACAATATCCAGTGCGGTATAAGGTCTCGGATGACCTACGTGTAATCCCTGTCCCGAAGGATAAGGGAACTCTACCAATGCGTAATATTTGGGCTTGGAGAAATCATCGGAAGTCTTGAATGCTTTTTCGTCATCCCAGACAGTCTGCCATTTTTTCTCTACCTCTCTGTGATTGTAAGGTACTGCCATAATTATTTCCTCCTAAACTATGAGAAACTTTCTATTTATTTTTGTTCTCAAGTCGTTAAAAAACTACCGATTATTTTATCGTGTTTTCCCGATACTGTCAAGAACTGCGGGGCCATCCGCATGGTTTTTTACATATTTTCACCTACAGGAGCATATGCTGTATACGAGAGGTGATGAATCATGTTGGCATGGATCACATTACTGATCAATCTGATGCAACGGTATCGATGATATATCTGCCGGATATGCAAAAAAGAGACCGGAATTACAACGGTCTCTTTTTGTTGTATATGTTATGTAATTACTCGTTAGTCTTCTGCGTTGTTCTCCGCAACTTTTGCTGCTCTGGCTGCCACTTCCTTCTCCTGTACATCGGAAGGTGCCTGCTCGTAGCGGGCAAATTCATAGGAGTAATCACCTCTGCCTCCGGTCATGGAACGCAGATCCGTGCAGTAGCCGAACAATCCGCTCATGGGAATATCCGCTTCGATGATCTGTTTGCCGCCGCTCATGGGTGTCATGCCCAGCACGCGGCCTCTTCTCTTGTTCAGATCTCCCATGATGTCACCGGTATAGGCATCCGGCACGGTAACCTTTAAGGACATGATGGGCTCTAACAGAACGGGACCCGCTTCCATAACACCTTTCCTGAAGGCCTGGATAGCTGCGGTCTTGAATGCCATTTCCGAAGAATCTACCGGATGATAGGATCCATCATACAGTACCGCTTTGACACCGACTACCGGGTATGCCGCCAAAGGTCCCTTGCCTACGGATTCCTGAATACCCTTTTCCACTGCAGGGAAGAAGTTCTTCGGTACGGCACCGCCTACGACTTCCGTAGCGAACTCATAGGGCTTCGTCAGATCACCGGAGGGTGAGAAACGCATTTTCACATGACCGTACTGGCCATGTCCGCCGGACTGTTTCTTGTATTTATATTCCACGTCGGACTGTTTCCTGATGATCTCTTTGTATGCGATCTTCGGCTTGGACAGCTCGATCTCTACTTTGTATTCATTTAACAGTCTGCTGACCACGATATCCAGGTGCTGGTCACCCATGCCATAGAGCAGGGTCTGACGGTTTTCTGCATCATTTACCACTTTGATGGTCAGGTCCTCATGGGTCATCTTCTGCAATGCCTGGGAGATCTTATCCACGTCTGCTTTGTTCTTCGGCTTATACCGCATGTAGGTATAAGGAGTGGAAATATCAAACTTGCCGTATTTGATGGTCGTAGCCTTGGTAGAGAGACTGTTGCCGGTTCTCGCTGCGGTCAGCTTCGCCAGCGCTCCGATATCTCCGGCATGAAGTTCACTGACTTCAATGGGCTTATTGCCCTGCAGTACATAGATCTTGCCGATCTTCTCCTCGATGTCACGGTCTACATTGTACAGCAGATCGTCGGTCTTAAGTACACCGGAATTTACCTTGATCAGAGAGTATTTTCCGATGAACGGATCCACGATAGTCTTCCAGATATAGGCGGATTTTGCCTTGGCAAAATCGTAATCCGCATGGTAGATCTCATTAGTCTTTAAATTGATACCAGCTACTTCTCTGTTCTCAGGGCTGGGCATGTATTTGATAATATCATCTAACAGTGTGTACATACCCTGACACAGGATGTTGGAGCCCATGGTCATGGGAACGATGCTGCCGTCACAGACATTGGTACGGAGTGCCGCACGGATCTCTGCCTCGGAGAAAGTCTCTCCGCCGAAATACCGCTCCATGAATTCTTCACTGGTCTCGGCTACGGCTTCCATCAGAGTATCACGGCAGATCTGCAGGTTCGCCCGGCTGTAAT
>JBNMJR010000220.1:0-4332 GCA_050873925.1 Acetatifactor sp. | reverse complement strand
TTACTGATCAGCGTGATCAGCATGGTGGAAAATACAATACCGAAAGGATTGTTGTTGCCAAGCAAAGATACCGCAATGGCATCAAATCCGGTACTGATCAGTACCTTGGGCTGAATGGATCCCACATAGCCCAGATAATAAGTCACACCGGCAAGTCCTGCCAGGGCACCGGAGATCGTCATGGACAGTACCATGCTTCTGCCTACTTTGATGCCGGCATATTTTGCGGCACTGCGGGAATAACCCACGGCCTTCAGTTCATAACCAAGCTTCGTCTTCTCTAACAGGAACCACACAGCCACTACGGTAAGCAGTGCCAGAATAATTCCCAGCGGAATATCCATCTTCAGATTTCCTACTACCGTATCCATCAGGGTCAGTCTGGAAGCTGCGGAGATTTCCTTTGACTGTCTGGAGACCGGATCCACGAAAAAGGTATTGATAAAGAAGCTGATCACATACTGGAACGTGTAGTTTAACATAATGGAAGAAACAACTTCATTGATGTTGAACCGATATTTTAAAAAGCCGATCAGAGCACCCACCAATCCACCGACGATCAGGCCGATGATCACTACCAGCGGCTTTGCCAGTACGGCATTTAAACTGCTGTAACCCACAACAATACTTGCAGTAAATCCGGCTGCCAGCATCTGTCCGGAGACACCGATGTTAAACAGTCCGGCCCGGAGCGCTACCGCTACCGCCAGGGCAGCGAAGATCATGGGAGTAAAATAGTTCACATAGCTCATAAAATCCGTCAGCATACTCTTGTAGCTGGCGTAGGAGGACTTGGGAGCCAGTCCGCTTCCCTGTAATAGTGCGTAATAAGCTTTAAAGGGATTGGAACCGGTCACGGCGATGATCACACCACCCACTACAAGGCTGCAAAGGATCGCAAGGAGAGGAATCTTTACCGCATTCCATAATTTTGTAATTTTTTTCATGGTCTTATGCCTCCTTCTCCTTGTTCTTTACGCCCATCATGAACTCACCGACTTCATTGGTGGTCAGTTCACTTGCTTTGGCGATCTTCTGTATGCTTCCGTTATAAATAACCGCGATGGTATCCGCACAGTTCATGATCTCATCCAGTTCCAGAGAGATCAGAAGGATCGCCTTACCCTTGTCTCTCTCAGCAATGATCTGCCTGTGGATGTTCTCTATAGCACCGATATCCAGTCCACGGGTGGGCTGCACAAAAATCATCAGGGAAGAATCCTGTTCCACTTCTCTGGCAATAATGGCCTTCTGCTGATTACCGCCACTCATGGAACGTACCACTGTCTTGCTGCCCTGGCCGCTTCGGATATCGTATTTTTCTATCAGTTTTTCACTGTTATCTTCAAAAATTTTCTGGTCCAGCACTCCCTTATGGCAGAACGGCTCTTTGTAATAATTGCGAAGCGCCAGATTCTCCGAAAGGGTAAAATCCATGACCAGTCCGTAATTCTGTCTGTCCTCGGGAATATAAGAAATTCCTTCGGTTGTACGTTCTCTGATGGACAGATTCGTAATGTCTCTGCCGTTTAACAGGATCTTGCCGGAACGCACCGGCACCAGTCCCGCAATGGCATCTGCGATCTCTACCTGCCCGTTGCCTGCCACACCCGCGATGGCAACGATCTCTCCGGAATGCACCTCCAGAGATACATCCTTTACCACCTGAAAATCCTGTTTGTTATAGACATTCAGATGCTGTATGTCAAGGATGGTCTTACCCGGTTTTGCGGGCTCTTTTTCTGTCTCGAAATTCACTTCACGGCCTACCATTTTGTTGGCCATGACTTTGGTGGATGTGGTGGCCACATCCATGACATCCATCAGACGTCCGCGGTTTAAGATGGCACATCTGTCCGCGATCCGTTTGATTTCTTCCAGTTTATGCGTGATTAAGATGATGGTCTTGCCGTCATCCCGCAGAGATTTGATAATATCCAACAGGAAATCGATCTCCTGCGGTGTCAGAACCGCTGTGGGTTCATCAAAAATGAGGATTTCCGCTTCTCTGTAAAGCATCTTTAAGATCTCTACTCTCTGCTGTGTAGAGACGTTGATGTCGCTGATCACGTCGGTGGGATTCACTGCCAGTCCGTATTTTTCCGAAAGGTCCCGGATATCCTGATTGGCCTTCTTCATATCCACTACCGGAATACATCCCAGTACCTTCTTCACCGGCTCCATACCCATTACGATATTCTCCGCAATGGTGTAATTGGATACCAGTTTGAAATGCTGGTGTACCATACCGATGTTTAATTTGGTAGCATGATTGGGGGATTCCAGTTTCACCTTTTCGCCCCGGATATAGATCTCTCCTTCATCCGGTTCGTACATTCCGAACAGCATACTCATCAAGGTGGATTTTCCTGCACCATTTTCTCCCAGAAGGGCAAAGATCTCTCCCTTTTTGATCTGGATCGTCACATCGTCATTGGCTACGATCCCGGGGAAACGTTTGGTGATGTGTTTCATCTCAACAATATATTCCGACATGTTCATCCTCATTTCTGTACATTTTCCTGCCAAAACAGCAGTTAAAACAATAAAAACAAGAAGAAGGTGACAGTTCCTCACCATCACCTTCTTGTGAATTCATTCTTCCTACCAGGTAAAGGTCTCCGGAGTTACACCGTTAAAGTTTGCCGCAGGAACGATCTTGCCTTCCTTTAACAGAGCCTGTGCTGCATTGATCTTCTCAATAGCCTCTGCGGTGAGCTGACATCTGCCTTCCTCACTTACGAAACCGGTAGCATCATCTGCTGCGGTCAGAGTCACATTAGCTCCCTTGAAGGAACCGTCTTTTACTTCGTTCAGTACGTTGTAAACAGTATCATGCATTACCTTCAGACCACTGGTCAGAACGATATTGCTGTCACCGTTTGCACCGTCATCATACTGGTCAACGTCACAACCGATCACCTTAACACCGTCAGCTTCCTTTGCAGCGGTGAATACACCGTTACCGGAACCGCCTGCTGCTACGAACAGGATGTCTACGCCTTCAGCGATCAGAGCATTACCCAGTACCTTACCGGTAGCTTCGTCAGAGAAGTTACCAACATAGTTACCGCCTACATTAGCGCCGGTAACATCGGTACCTGCGTAAGAAGGAAGCTCTACTACTTCTACGTTCATGCCTTCGGTACCGTTCACATATTTAACACCACACTCAAAACCGTACTGATAGTTAACGTTGGAGGGATATGCGATACCGTTTACTACTGCTACCTTACCTGTAGTGGTAGACAGAGCTGCAGCCATACCTGCATAGAAACCGCTCTCCTGCTCAGCATAGTAAGCAGCGTATACGTTGTCGATCACCTGATCTGCGGTTACTTCGGTACCATCAACGGTAGGCCAGGAATCGATCAGGATAAACTTGGTATCCGGATTCTCCTGTGCCAGATTGCCGATACCTGCAAACTGGAAACCACAGCATACGATAACATCATAGTCAGCTACAACGTCAGCTACTGCCTGAACAGCTGCTGCGCTGTCACCGGTCTCCTCACGGATGGGAGTTACGGTTGCGTTGGGATTCTCTTCGATGAACTTCAGAACACCGTTGTAGTTGTCCTGATTGAAAGAGCCGTCATCCACGCCGGAGGGGCTGGATACGATAGCGATCTTCAGACCGGGCTCTTCGCTGTTTGTGCCTTCTGTGGCTGCGCTGGTGGTAGCTGCCACGCTGGATTCTGCATTGGTGTCAGCATTGTTGTTGGTGCTGCCACATGCTACCAGAGAAACAGCCATGACAGATGCAAGTGCAAGTGCCAGAAACTTTTTCATAATCTTTTCCTCCTAAAATGTAAAAATTTAAATGTTACATTTATTACAACGGTAATATTATCATTACCCATTGCAAAATTCAATAAAAATTTTCATTTAACATGCCACTTTGTGAGTAACGAGGGCTGAATTATTACAGATTACCGCATGTGTACATCCATCTGGGGGAACGGGATCTCAATTCCGGCTTCATCCAGTGCATATTTACAATTCTCCGCGATCCGCCATTTTCCCTGCCAGTAATCCTCGTTTTTAAACCAGCACCGTACGCAGAGATTGATTCCGGAATCCGCCAGTTCATCCACGAACACAAAATGTTCTCTGTCCTTCATGGTATACGGATCCTCGGAAAGCATCTTCGTCAGAACTTCTTTTGCCTTCTTCAGGTCTGCACTGTAGGCAACCGACACATTCACATCGCAGCGTCTGCATTCCGCAGCTGTAATGTTTACAATCGTATTATTGGCCAGATTACCGTTGGGAAGAATAACGGTGTAGTTCTCATAAGTCAGCAGCTTCGTATAAAAGATCTGTATCTCC
>JBNMJR010000219.1:0-4337 GCA_050873925.1 Acetatifactor sp. | reverse complement strand
TACCATATTCATCTCCGTGGTGGTATCTTCGGAGATCTGGCTTACCTTCACACCGCTGCCGGTATAACTGCTGCTCACATTGTGCAGTACCTGACTGAAAGTCTGCTGCGGACTCTTCTGCTGGAAGGTAACGATCTTACGACGATAGGGTGTGCCGTCCTCGGTTCTCGTGGTACTGGCATTGGCAACGTTTTCGGAGATCACGTCCATACGCAGTCTCTGTGCCGTAAGTCCCGATGCCGTAACATCAAATGCTGAAAACATACTCATACGCTAATTCCTCACTTCATTACTGTCTTTAAATTGGTAAATTCCTGATTGATGCTGCTGATCAGTCCCTGGTATTTCAGCTGGTTCTCCGCCAGCATTACATTTTCATTTTCAATATCCACATTATTGCCATCCAGACGATAGGAGTAATTGGCGTAGTCCACATAAGCCCTGCCCCGCAGTCTGCTCAGATTCACATTGGCCACCTTATCATCCATGGACTCATATCTGTTGTTACCAAGAGCCTGCTGTAACACCGATTCAAAAGCCACATCCTGTCTCTTGTAGCCCGGGGTATCCACATTGGCAATATTGTTGGAAATGGCTTCGTTCCGCTGCCAGGCTGCATCTGCTGCCCGATCCAGAACATTGATATAATCAAATGCGTTTGTCTGTATCATATTACCTCACATTCCGCGGTCTTCTGACATCAGTGCCCAAAAACCGCTTTCTACCATATACCCATTCTATTTTATTATAAAGTATTTCGACAAAAACACAATAGTAAAATAAACTTACTCAGAATAAATATAAAGAAAAGAGACTATTTTTCGCAATAGTCTCTTCTTCCTAAATTTTTCTTATTCTGGCAAATTTTTACGTTTTTTATTTAATTTCTGCCGTTCTGACGCTTCAGTTCCTCGATCTCGTCGAACACGGCATCATTCAGAACTTTGATATAGGTTCCTTTCATACCGGAGGAACGGGATTCAATCACACCGGCACTTTCGAATTTCCTTAATGCATTGACGATCACGGATCTGGTGATACCGACTCTGTCGGCAATCTTGCTGGCCACCAAAATTCCCTCCATACCGTTCAATTCGTCGAAAATATGGGTGATGGCTTCCATTTCTGAGAAAGAAAGGGTACTGACTGCGGATTTCACGACAGCCACCTTACGACTCTCCTCTGCGCTCTCCTCATTCACCGCCCGCAGCATTTCCAGTCCCACCACCGTGGTACCGTACTCACAAAGAATAATATCATCAATATCATACTGCTCATTGCATTTGTAAATAAAGAGGGTTCCCAGCCGCTCTCCGGCAATTTCGATGGGAGTGATGATCGCCTGAAATTTTCTCGTATCGATATTTTCAAAGCCAAGAGTCTCCAGGTTGACGTTCTCCTTCGTGGATAATACGCCCAGCAGTCTCTCGTTCAACATCGGATCGATAAATCCACCGATATTGTCATCCAGCAGTTCTGTGATCGACTCGATGCCGTCGGATTTTCCCACACCGAGGACTTTTCCCTTCCGGCTGATCACCAGTACATTGGAATTCAGAATTTCCCGCATCACCTTACAGATGTCGCTGAATACCACTTTACTGGAGTTGTTGTTGTGTAATAATTTCCCGATTTTACGTGTTTTGTCCAACAGTTGTACGCTACTCATCTATTTCCCTCCGTCTACACATACTACGAAACCACCAGATGTTATGCACATTGTAGCACATGTAATTTCAGATTACAATGGAAATAGCGTTAATTTATGAGAAAATTCTGACAGTATATAAAACTACTTCTCTTCCGTCGGTTTATTTTTCACATAGCCGCACTGTTCGTCCATGCAGACCAATTTGTTGCCCTTTTCCAGCAACAGTTTGCCGCAGCGGGGGCACTTTTCTCCCGAAGGCTTCTGCCATACCATGAAATCACACTCCGGATTGTCGATACAGCCATAATATTTTCTGCCTTTTTTGGTCTTTTTCATGACAATATCCTTGCCGCATTTGGGGCAGGCCACGCCGATCTTTTCAAAATAGGGTTTGGTATTGCGGCATTCCGGGAATCCGGGACATGCCAGAAATCTGCCATGAGGACCGTATTTGATCACCATTCGTCTGCCACACAGATCACAGATCTCATCGGATTCCTCATCCGCAATGGTCACCTCTGCCAGATCTTTCTCCGCATTTTTGACGGCCTCATCCAGATCGGGATAGAAATTGGACACAATGGTCTTCCACTTTACCGTGCCCTCTTCCACGCCGTCCAGCAGAGCCTCCATGTTGGCGGTGAAATTCACATCCACGATGGAAGGGAATGCTTCCTTCATCATATTGTTGACCACTTCACCCAACTCTGTAACGTAGAGGTTGCGGTTCTCCTTGACAATGTATCTTCTGGCAAGGATGGTGGTAATGGTGGGGGCGTAGGTACTGGGGCGTCCGATGCCCAGTTCTTCCATGGCACGTACCAGACTTGCCTCAGTGTAATGTGCGGGAGGCTGGGTAAAATGCTGTTTCGGATCAAAACTCTGGAATTCCAGTACGCTGTTCTCATCCAGATTACCGCCCAGCACATTTTCCTCTTCCTTATCATCTTCCTGGGTGTAGACACTCATGAAACCGTCAAAACGCATTCTGGAAGCTGCCAGAGTGAAGATCTGATCCTTCGCCTGGATCTTCACGGAGGTGGTATCGTACTGCGCCGCACTCATGCGGCTTGCCACAAATCGCTTCCAGATCAGCTGATACAGGCGGAACAGATCTCTGGGGAGCTGTTCCTTGATGGCAATGGGCATCCGGTTCAGATCCGTGGGACGGATGGCTTCGTGAGCATCCTGGATCTTCTGGCTGTTCTTTTTCTCTGTTGCCGCAGCGGTCTTGTATTTTTCACCGTAATGGGCATCGATAAATTCTGCTGCCTGTACCTCCGCCTCTTCGGATACACGGGTGGAATCGGTACGCAGGTAAGTGATCAGACCGACGGTGCCCTCTCCCTTGATATCCACGCCTTCATATAACTGCTGTGCCAGACGCATGGTCTTCTGGGTGGAGAAGTTCAATACCTTGCTGGCTTCCTGCTGCAGTGTGGAAGTCGTAAAAGGAAGCGGAGCCTTTTTCACACGCTCGCCATGACGCACTTCTTTTACTTCATACTTAGCGCCCTTCAGGGAATCCATGATCTTATCAGCTTCTTCCTTGCTGCCGATTCCCTGCTTTTTCTCAGTGGTGCCGTAATATTTTGCACAAATGGGCTTCTTCTCGCCCTTTACCTTCAGATTCACATCCAGAGACCAGTATTCCTCCGGAATAAATGCGTTGATCTCGTCCTCTCTGTCACAGATGATGCGAAGAGCCACAGACTGTACACGACCGGCGCTTAAGCCTCTCTTGATCTTCGCCCACAGAAGCGGCGAGATCCGGTAGCCTACCATACGGTCCAGCATACGTCTTGCCTGCTGGGCATCTACCAGATTCATGTCGATCTCTCTGGCATTTTTCAGAGATTCCTTCACCGCATTCTTGGTGATCTCATTGAAGGTGATACGATATACTTTTTTATTTTCCAGTTTCAAGGCATAATACAAATGCCAGGAAATGGCCTCTCCCTCACGGTCCGGGTCGGTTGCGAGATAAATCTTATCTGCTTTTTTTACTTCCTTACGCAAAGAAGCAAGAAGGTCTCCCTTTCCGCGGATGGTAATATATTTCGGTTCATAATCATGTTCCGGATCAAATCCCAGCTGACTCTTGGGCAAGTCCCTCACATGCCCCTGGCTGGCCATAACCTCATAATTTGCTCCCAAAAACTTTTTGATTGTCTTCACCTTGGCCGGTGACTCTACAATTACTAAATATTTTGCCATATGCACTCCCATCTATCCGTCTACGCGGATCTACGGCATCCGGTTCCCGCCTCTTTGCCGTATTTTCCCCTGCTTTGAGTAATCGTGAACCACTATACAACAAAAAAAAGGGAATGGCAAGAAGATTTTTAATTTGCATAGCCCCAGACGGCATAAAAAAAGAGCCAAAAAGCAATTTTCTATGCTTTCCGACACTTTTCAGGGTTGGGCTATTCTATGAAAGAATAAGCAGCTGATAGGGGAATCGAACCCCTGTTTTCGCCGTGAGAGGGCGACGTCTTAACCGCTTGACCAATCAGCCATAGGTTACTTACGAACCTTGTTCAGTATAATACATTCTTTTGAAAATTGCAAGTATTTTTTGAAAAATTTCTACAATTTTCAAAGAGCAGCTGATAGGGGAATCGAACCCCTGTTTTCGCCGTGAGAGGGCGACGTCTTAACCGCTTGACCAATCAGCCACAAAAAC
>JBNMJR010000218.1:0-4341 GCA_050873925.1 Acetatifactor sp. | reverse complement strand
TCCATGTCCTGCAAGGCGGCGGTCAAGGGCAACAACCGTCTGAGTTTTCAGGAAGCGGAGAAACTGATCGATGAACTACTGACTCTGGATAACCCCTATAACTGCCCCCATGGCAGACCCACTATCATTACCATGACGGAGACAGATCTGGAGAAGAAATTTAAGAGGATAGTATAATGCGTTTACTGATCAAACAGAGAGTGTTTTCCTGGACGGATTCCTATGACGTCTATGATGAGAACGAAAATCCCAAATATTTTGTAAAAGCGGAGTTTTTCTCCCTGGGACACCAGCTGCATGTCTATGACAGAAATGATCACGAACTGGGAGTGATCAGACAGCGGCTGCTTACCTTCCTTCCGGCCTTTGAAATCGAGATTGCCGGTCGGGTCCGGGGCGAGATCCGCAAACAGTTTTCTTTTTTCAAGCCCAGATATGAGATCGATTATAACGGTTGGCGGGTGGAAGGAGATTTTCTCGGATGGGATTATGATGTGTATAGCGGATGTAGCAGTATTATTCATATCTCCAAAGAATTGCTTCGCTGGGGAGATACTTATACCATCAATTTCACAGACCCGCAGGATGAACTGGAGGGACTGATGTTAGTCATTGCCATTGACGCTGCTAACTGCACCCAGAACAACGGATAGCTGTAACAGTTTATAAAAGTGTAAGGAAAACGAATTATGTCGGAATCACAAACAAAAAGAAGACCTCTGGTAGTGCTGACTGGGCCGACGGCTGTGGGAAAGACGAAGCTGTCCATCGCGCTGGCAAAAGCCATAAACGGAGAAATCCTGTCGGCAGATTCCATGCAGGTATATAAACATATGGATATCGGTTCTGCCAAAATCCGCCCAGGGGAGATGGAGGGTGTGCCCCATCATCTGATCGATATTCTGGAACCCTGGGAAGAATTCAATGTGGTGGTGTTTCAGAAACGTTGTCTGGAATGTATGGAACAGATCTATAACAGGGGCCATATCCCGATTCTGGTGGGCGGCACCGGATTTTACATTCAGGCTGTACTTCGGGGCATTGATTTTACGGAAAATGAAGAGAACACCGAATACCGGAAGAAACTGGAGCAACTGGCGGAAGAACAGGGACCGGAGAGTTTGCATGAGATGCTAAAGAAGGTCGATCCGGTATCGGCAGAGAACATTCATGCCAATAATATCAAGAGGACCATCCGCGCCCTGGAATATTATGAACTGACCGGAGAGCCGATCTCAGTGCACAACGAGAGAGAAAAAGAGCGGACCAGCCCTTATAATTTCAGCTATTTCGTACTGACGGATGACCGGGAAAAACTGTATGCCCGGATCGAAGCCAGAATCGATGAAATGTTGTCACAGGGACTGGTGGATGAGGTAAGACAACTGAAAGATATGGGATGCCGTAAGGGGATGACGTCCATGCAGGGACTGGGATATAAAGAGATCTTGGAATATCTGGACGGAGAATGCAGTCTGGAGGAAGCGGTCTATACCCTGAAAAGGGATACCAGGCATTTTGCCAAAAGACAGCTGACATGGTTCCGCAGAGAGAACGAAGTCATCTGGATTGACAAGGGACAATTTGCCTATAATGAAGAGAGAATTTTGGAATACATGATGAAAGAATTAGGAGAAAAAGAGATTTATGAGAAACAGTAATGAAGAGATCTACCTGTCTATGGGAATCAGCAAGACTGTATACGATTACGGTTGTGCCATTGAGAAAAGTTTAAGAGACCGCTTTGATGAAGTGGACAGTAACGCAGAATACAATCAGCTAAAGGTGGTAAAGGCCATGCAACAGCACCAGGTCAGTGAGGCCTGCCTGCTGGGCACTACCGGTTACGGCTACAACGATCTGGGAAGAGATACGCTGGAGGCGGTTTATGCGGCGACTTTCCACACGGAGGATGCGCTGGTACGCCCTCAGATCACCTGTGGTACCCATGCACTGGCACTGGCTTTGATGAGCAATCTGAGACCCGGAGATGAACTGTTGTCCCCGGTAGGCAAACCGTATGACACACTGGAAGAAGTCATCGGTATCCGCCCGTCGAAGGGATCTCTGGCAGAATACGGTGTAACCTACCGCCAGGTAGACCTGCTGCCGGACGGAAGCTTTGATTACGATAAGATCCGTGAGAATATCAATGAGAAGACCCATCTGGTAACGATCCAGCGTTCCAAGGGCTACCAGACCAGACCTACCCTGTCCGTACAGCGGATCGGCGAACTGATCGCCTTCATCAAAGGCATCAAACCGGACGTGATCTGCATGGTGGATAACTGCTACGGGGAATTTGTGGAGACCATAGAACCCTCTGATGTGGGTGCGGATATGATCGTAGGGTCTCTTATCAAGAACCCGGGTGGCGGACTGGCTCCCATCGGCGGATATATTGCCGGAAAGAAGGAATGCGTGGAAAATGCGGCATACCGTCTGACTTCCCCGGGACTGGGTAAGGAAGTCGGCGCTTCCCTTGGTATTCTGAAAGATTTTTATCAGGGATTTTTCCTGGCTCCCACAGTGACGGCGGGAGCGTTGAAGGGCGCAATCTTCGCAGCCAATGTCTATGAAAAATTAGGTTTTGCGGTAGTACCGAATGGCAGTGAGAGCCGACATGATATTATTCAGGCAGTGACCTTCGGGCAGCCTGAGGGGGTTATCGGCTTCTGTCAGGGAATTCAGGCAGCGGCACCGGTAGACAGCCATGTGACACCGGAACCCTGGGATATGCCGGGATATGATGCGCAGGTCATTATGGCAGCGGGAGCATTCGTATCCGGATCTTCCATCGAACTGTCAGCGGACGGCCCCATCAAGCCGCCCTATGCCGTGTATTTCCAGGGTGGACTGACCTGGCAGCATGCGAAATTCGGCATTCTGAAATCCCTGCAGGCACTGGTACAGAAAGGCCTTGTGACGGAAGAACAGATCCGGAAAGCAATGTAGAACTGCAGCGAAAAATACGAATCCTGTAGAAAAAGCGCAAAATAAAATCTACTAAATTTGTGTACAGAAGAAGCTTTTTGTGATAGTATAAAAAGACGTATGGAAGACAGGCTCACGGGGAGACTGTCTGGCCATGGAGAGTACACAGAAGAAAGAAGAGGAAATACCTTGAAGAGAATTAATTGGGTTTTGATCGTCCTGGTACTGATCGGATTTGTGATCGGCAGATTTATAGGGACTTATTTCGACGGTACTTTTCTGAATTACGGACAGAATTTCGGTCTCAGCAGTCCGGTGGAACTGAATCTCGGTTTCATCATTCTGACTTTCGGGCTGGAATTTAACATCACGATCGCCAGTGTAATCGGTGTGATCATAGCGTTCGTGGTATATCGTTTCATCCGTTAGGCAGCATACGTCGGAGCAGGCAGAAGGAGACTTATGCCCGAGAAGCATGTACAGGTAAATACAGACCGGGGACTTCCTTATGAGAGATTTCTGCAGTTCGGACCGGAGAATCTTACGGAAGCAGAATTGCTTGCGGTGATTCTGCGTACCGGGACGAAGGAGGATTCCGCAGTGGCGCTGGCCGAGAAGGTACTGGCACTGGCCACCTATCCGAGAGAAGGACTTCTGGGTCTACATGATGTGAGTGTGGAAGAACTGATGGAGATCCGGGGCATCGGCATGGTGAAAGCGGTGAAATTGAAATGCATCGCCGAACTGTCCAACAGGATGAGCCGGGCCAAAGCCAGAGAGGGGATCTGCTTCACCAGAGCGGACCATGTGGCGGAATATTTTATGGAAAAGCTCAGACACAGGGATACCGAGTGTGTGTATCTGCTCTGTCTGGATGCCAAAGGACAGCTGATCCGTGAGAAAAAGCTGTCGGACGGCAGCGTCAACATGGCACTGATCTCTCCCAGAGAAATTTTTCTGGAGGCGTTGAAGGACAAGGCGGTCAGTCTTATCCTCGTACACAATCATCCCAGCGGAGACCCCACACCCAGCAGATCCGACAGAGAGTTGACGGAAAATGTGGCAAAGGTGGGAACCCAGATGGACATTCCTCTGTTAGACCACATTATTATCGGCGATAACAGGTATACTAGTTTCAGAGAGCAAAAATTTTTGATATAAGAAAGGGATAACGACAGTGGCAAACAATGCATTCGGTATCGACCTTGGTACCAACAATATAAAGATCTATAACCGCAATGATGACAATATCATGATCGAAAAAAATATGATTGCCATCGAGAATAAGAATACTTTATTTGCTTATGGTAACTCTGCATTTGAAATGTATGAGAAAGCCCCCAGCAATATTCATATTTCCTATCCGCTTTCCAACGGTGTGATCGCGGACATCAAGAATATGGAGAC
>JBNMJR010000217.1:0-4444 GCA_050873925.1 Acetatifactor sp. | reverse complement strand
GCCATGGATGTGCTGCAGCCCTACAGTGATGCAGGCAAGCTGGTAGTAAAATCCGGACAGACCGATTTCGAAACCGTTGCAACCGCTAACTGGTCTACCGAGACAGCACAGTCCAGAATGGACGCAATCATTTCCGCTAACTATGCAGACGGAACAAAGCTGGATGCGGTTCTGTGCTCCAATGACTCCACTGCACTGGGCGTAACCAACTCCCTGGAAGCTAACTACACCGGTGAGTGGCCTATCATTACCGGTCAGGACTGCGATAAGCCCAACGTTAAGAACATGATCGCAGGCAAACAGTCCATGTCCATCTTCAAGGATACCCGTACTCTGGCATCCAAGGTAGTAGAGATGGTAGACGCAGTCATGAAGGGCGGCGAAGCACCTGTAAACGATACCACAACCTATGACAACGGTACCGGCGTTATTCCTTCTTACCTGTGCGAGCCCGTATTCGCTGATGCAAGCAACTACAAAGAGCTGCTCATCGATTCCGGTTACTACACAGAGGCAGATTTACAGTAATTTCAAAAAAGCAATATGGGTCCTTCGGGATCCCTACGGCAGGCGGGCGTTTCCCGCCTGCTGTATTCATGGGAAAGCAAAATAGAACGGTTTGATTAGATAATGTGGAAATAAGACTTGGGAGGGATACCATTGGCAAAAATCTTATTGGAAATGAAAAATATAACCAAAACATTCCCCGGTGTAAAAGCACTTGACAATGTAAACCTGCAGGTGGAAGAAGGAGAGATCCACGCACTTGTAGGCGAAAACGGCGCAGGAAAGTCCACATTGATGAATGTATTGAGCGGTATTTATCCGTATGGGTCTTACGAAGGAGACATCATCTATGACGGTGAGGTCTGCAAGTTCGATAAGATCAAGGACAGTGAGGAAAAGGGTATCGTTATCATTCATCAGGAGCTTGCACTGATCCCCTATATGACCATCGGGGAAAATATGTTCCTGGGCAATGAACGGGGACATAAGTACAAAATCAACTGGAATGAAACCAATGCCAGAGCGGCAGAACTTTTAAAGACCGTAGGTCTGAAAGAAGGCCCCCAGACATTGATAAAGGATATTGGCGTAGGAAAACAGCAGCTGGTAGAGATTGCAAAGGCACTGGCCAAGAACGCAAAGCTTCTGATCCTGGATGAGCCCACCGCTTCTCTGAATGAGACGGATTCCAAGGCATTACTGGATCTGATGCTGGAACTTAAGAAAAAGGGAATGACATCCATCATCATTTCCCATAAGCTGAATGAGATTTCTTATGTGGCGGATAAGATCACAGTCATTCGTGACGGATCTACTATCGAAACACTTGTGAAGGGAAAAGATGATATTACAGAGAGCCGGATCATCAAAGGCATGGTAGGAAGAGAAATCGCCGACCGATTCCCGAAGAGAGAGCCGAAGATCGGAGAGGTCCTGATGGAGGTTAAGAACTGGACCGTTCATCATCCTCTGTACTCTGACCGCAAGGTGGTGGATGATGTTAACATTAATGTGAAAAAAGGAGAAGTAGTGGGAATCTCCGGACTGATGGGTGCGGGACGTACAGAATTGGCCATGAGCCTTTTCGGCAAGAGTTATGGCTCCAACATCAGTGGCGAACTGTATATTAACGGTAAAAAAGTGCATCTGAATACCGTACAGGAAGCTATCAAAAATCATCTGGCTTATGTGACAGAGGATCGAAAGGGCAACGGACTGATCCTGAGCAATCCGATCAAGATCAACACAACCCTGGCCAATCTGGATGCTATCAGCAGGCATACCGTCATTGACAAAGACAAAGAGTACAATGTAGCGGTAGATTACAAGAACAAACTGAATACAAAATGCCCGACCGTGGAGCAGAATGTAGGAAACTTAAGCGGCGGTAATCAGCAGAAAGTACTTTTGGCAAAATGGATGTTCACGGATCCGGATATTCTGATCCTGGATGAGCCGACAAGAGGTATTGACGTCGGTGCAAAATACGAAATTTATTGCATCATTAACCAACTGGTGGCAGAAGGAAAATCTGTGATCATGATCTCCTCTGAGCTGCCTGAGATCCTGGGTATGTGTGATCGGATCTATGTAATGAACGAAGGAAAAATAGTAGGAGAACTGGCGGGCAGTGAGGCAACACAGGAGCTTATCATGTCCAAGATATTATCAGCCGGTAAGAAAGGAGCATTGGCATGAATAAAACAAAAGGCCTCGATTTTATAAAAAGATATACCATGATCCTCGTACTGATCGTGGTTACGGCATTTTTCGCATGGAGAACCGGAGGAGCAATCCTGCTTCCCATGAACGTCAGCAGTCTGATCTCTCAGAACGCATATGTATTTATTCTGGCAACTGGTATGCTGTTATGTATCCTGACCGGTGGTAATATCGATCTGTCCGTCGGATCTGTCGTATGTTTCGTCGGTGCTATTGGAGCGGTGCTTATGGTCAATATGAAGATGAACATGTGGCTGACCATTCTGATCATGTTTGTCATCGGTACTTTGATCGGTGCGTTTCAGGGATTCTGGATCGCTTATGTGAGAATCCCTCCGTTCATCGTAACATTGGCAGGTATGCTGGCTTTCCGTGGATTAAGTAACGTAGTCCTGCAGGGTATGACCGTATCCATCAAGGACTGCACCACATTCGTAAATCTGTTCGGCGGCGGTGCTGACTGCTATATCCCCGATTTCTTCGGGAATGGCCCCATCAACCTGACCTGTGTATTTGCCGGTGTGATTGCTGCAGTGATCTTCGCAGTATTGCAGCTGAAGAACAGAGCCGACAAGGTGAAAAAGGGATATGAAGCTCCCAGCATGGGATCCACGATCGGCAGAATCGTTGTGATCGCCGCAGTGATCCTGGCATTCAGCTATCGTCTGGCACAGCACAAAGGTATTCCCAGTGTACTGATCTGGGTACTGATCGTTATTATGGTATATGGTTACATCACTTCCAACACCACTGTAGGACGTTATTTCTACGCAGTGGGCGGTAATGAGAAGGCAACCAAGTTGTCCGGTATCAATACCAACAAGGTTTACTTCCTGGCTTATATGAACATGGGCTTCCTGGCAGCGCTGGCCGGTATGGTAACCATCGCACGTATGACTTCCGCACAGCCTACTTACGGACAGAACTACGAAATGGATGCCATCGGCTCCTGCTTCATCGGTGGTGCTTCCGCATATGGCGGAACCGGAACTGTACCCGGAGTTATCGTAGGTGCCGTACTGATGGGTGTTATCAACCTGGGTATGTCCCTGATGGGTGTCGATCAGAATATGCAGAAGGTAGTCAAGGGTCTGGTACTTCTGGCAGCAGTTATCTTCGATGTTGTATCCAAACGTGGTGGAAAATTAATTGCCAAGAATTAATTTCTACATATCTAATCAAAAAGGGCCCGGTGCATAGCACCGCAGGCCCTTTTGATGATATTGTGCGAAGGAGAAGAGTATGGATAAGGGAAAAGGACGGAGGAAACGGGGAGAAAAGCAGAAAAGGGGAGTTGGGATCGGTGTTAAGATCGTGGCTCTTTTACTGTTGCTGGCAGTGACTGCACTCAGCTGCATGGGAGTACTGGTGCAGACTCTGCAATCGGTCATCACGACCAGTGAAGAAATTGTGGCTGACCAGGTGGCGGAACAGGAGCGGATTTCGGAACTCTCCAGACAGTTTACCTATATTAACGGGCAGGTGCTCACTCATGTCATGACGACCAACAGTGTGACAATGGAGACTTTGTCGGACAAGATCCTGCAGGAGATCACGGACATGGAACAACAGATGACGGAATTCGAAGGGCTGCTGTCCGAAGGAGATGCCCGGAGGGAGGCTTTTGACAGTGCTTCAGCAGAATTGGAAAAATACAAGAAGACGGTGGAGAGCCTGCTGATTACCAGTGCGGAGAACAAGACGCAGGCTTATGTGTCTGCTACATCGAATCTGCCGATGTTCAACGAACATATTGAAAGCTATATGAATCAGATGCTTGAGATCACCGGAGAACAGATGGCACAGGCGCAGCAACAGATGGAACAGAGTGCGGCCAAAGTGCCTGTAATTGTAGCGGTGGCAAGTCTGGTATTGCTTGCAGTGGTGGCAGTGATCATGCTGGGGCTGAGGATCTGGGTCATCGGTCCGGTGAAATATGCTACAAGGCAGGTGGATGAACTGGTGGAAGGCATCCGCAATAACAGAGGAGATATTACCAGACGGATCCGGGTGAAATCAGGGGATGAAGTCGGCAGATTATCCATGGCCATCAATGATCTGGTGACACAGATGCAGACGATCATCCGGGCAATCACTGAGGGATGCGGACATATGGAAGAAAAACAGGCCGGCATTATCTCCAATGTGAAAAAAGTAAATGCTACCGCTGAGGATACCACGCAGAAGCTGGAAGTGATGACAGATGGTATGCGGT
>JBNMJR010000216.1:0-4456 GCA_050873925.1 Acetatifactor sp. | reverse complement strand
CTCAGTCCCGATCTGCACAAGCTGGTCAAGGGTGTCATGATCGAGAGCTATATTGAAGAAGGCAACCAGAAGGTAGGTGCCGGCTGCTACGGCAAGTCCATCACCGATCCCTGCCTGGGCTGGGAAGACAGTGAGCGTCTGATCTACGATATCGCCGAGTACGAATAGGCCGCAGTTCTTTTTCAAAAAAATTGCAGGAATCCTTTTAATAACACAGGATTCACAAAACATTCCAATAAGCATCCGAAGACCAGCGCGATTAAAATGAGCGCCAGTTTTCCCAATCTGCCGGGCAGGGACTTTTTCCCCTGCCCGGTTATATTATGGTAAAAATAAATACTCCGGTGCAGATCCTCACACCACCTGAGTAGCAGGATCATGGCCGGTACATAACACAAATAATGTGGAAAGATGCTTACAATCCCCAGAAGAATCCCCTTTAGTCCATACCGGAACACTGCCGTACTCAGAAAAAAGCCCACAGAGAACCCGTATTTTACGGTGACCCCTCCGCAGAAGATCCATCCCAGATAAGTCGTTGCCATGATAATGAGCACCAGAAAGTTCCGGCATCTTTTACACAACACGTACCAGAACAGGATACTGCTGTCCACGGTCATATATTTCATGCGATATAATGTATCCTCATCCAACATTCCCGTACGATTCAAGAGAATTCCCCGTCCGAAATACACCGCAAACAATCCCACCACAAATCCCGTCAAAAACAAAAAACGCAGCGGGAGTTTTCCCGCAGGCAATATGGATCTGTTCCATTTCATATCTTTTCGTCTCCCGTCAGGCGTTGTTAGTAATATATGCGGACAACATGGAAAATCATGCTTTCACATTCGTCTTTCGGAAAAGAAAAAGCCCTGCCGGACAGATACTGCTGTCTGACGGGGCTTTCTAAAATCATTATGCAACAGCCGGTCGCGGCTGCTTTTGTCTGTAACGGAATTACTCACTCAGATATTTGGATGCATAAGTTAAAATGCCGCAGATTGTCTTGGCATCCTGAATCTTGCAGTCGTAAATCATCTGCTTCAATTCTTCTACGGAATAAGCTTCTACATTGATGAATTCATCTTCATCCAGATGCTGGCTTCCTCTGTCTTTCAGGCCTCTGGCCAGATAGATGTCGATCTTCTCGTTGCAGAAGGCCACTGTGGTATAAATGGAAGTCAACAGTTCCACATGGTCGGTATGATAGCCGGTCTCTTCCTGCAATTCCCGCATAGCCGCCTGATCCGTGGGCTCTTCTCTCCCATTCAGTCCGCCCGCCGGAATCTCCAGGGTCTCACGCTCCAGAGCATTGCGGTACTGACGCACCATCAGAAGCTTACCGTCTTCTCTCACGGCTACTACCGCAGCCGCTCCCTTGTGATCGATCAGATCCCATTTTGCAATATTGCCGTTGGGAATCTGCATGGTATCCTGATAATAGTCGATAATGGCACCCTTCGCTACCAGATCACGGCTGATCCGCTTGAATTCTTCCATGACTTATCGTCCCTTCTTATCCAAATCTAATACTTACTTGCTTTCCAGCAACTTATCTACGCTCACCATCTTGACACAGAGCACGAACAGATCCGTAGCCATTGCCATTTCTTCCGGTGTCGGGAAGGAAGGTGCAATACGGATATTGGAGTCCTTCGGATCCTTCTTGTAGGGGAAAGTAGCGCCTGCTCCGGTCAGAGTCACGCCTGCTTCCTTACACTTTGCCACAATGGCCTTGGCACAGCCGTCCATGGCATCAAAGGAAATAAAGTAACCGCCGTTGGGCTTTGTCCAGGTGCCGATCCCCAGACCACCCAGTTCATCCTCCAGAACCTTCAGTACGGCCTCGAACTTGGGTCTCATAATAGCTGCGTGCTTCTTCATATGTTCACGTACACCATTGACATCTTTAAAATAACGTACATGGCGTAACTGATTGATCTTGTCATAGCCGATGGTCTGGATGGTCATGGACTTGCGCATATCATCCAGATTTGCCCTGGAGGATGCGATGGCCGCGATACCTGCTCCGGCAAAGGTTACCTTGGAAGTGGAGCAGAACTCGAATACCATATCCGGATGTCCTGCTTTTTCACACTCGGAAAGGATCTCTAACAACTGATCCTGTCTGTCATCGTATAAATGATGGATCGCATAGGCATTGTCCCAGAAAATACGGAAATCCGGTGCAGCAGGCGTAAGAGCGGCAAAACGTCTTACGGTTTCATCGGAGTAGGAGTATCCCTGAGGGTTGGAGTATTTCGGTACACACCAGATACCCTTGATGGCGGGATCTTCGGACACCAGCTTCTCTACCAGATCCATATCCGGTCCTTCCGGTGTCATGGGCACATTGATCATTTCGATTCCGAAATGCTCTGTAATTCCAAAATGTCTGTCATATCCGGGTACGGGACACAGGAACTTCACATGATCCAGCTTGCACCAGGGGGTATTGCCCAAAAGTCCGTGAGTCATAGCACGGGATATGGTATCATACATGATGTTCAGGCTGGCATTGCCGCAGACGATCACATTCTCCGGCTTCACTTCCAGAATGTCAGCAATCAGTTTCTTTGCCTCGGGAATACCGTCCAGACCACCATAGTTTCGAACATCCATTCCATCCTCAGCTTTCATAGCGCTCTGAGAATTTACAACATCGAGATAATCCATTGTCATATCCAGCTGGTTGACTGCCGGTTTTCCTCTGGACATATCCAGTTTCAGGCCCTTGCCTTTTGCATCTTCATACGCAGCGTTCAGCTCTGCCTTCAATGTTAAAAGTTCTTCCTTGGATAATTCCTGATATGCTTTCATTTCGTACCATACCTTTCTCGTTTTTTCCCACGGGGAACACGCTTTCTTCTGTGGATGTTGGATAATCGTATACAATCATACACTTCGAATATCATACTATAAGAAAGTTCTTTGTACAATACCTTTTTTACAAAATTTTATCAAAAAAAGCTGCTGTGCTTTTACAGCACAACAGCTTTTCTTACTTCGTATGAAATTGTCATTTCTGACTGGTCAGTTATTTGGCGTAATCAATTACGCGGCTCTCACGGATCACATTTACCTTGATCTGTCCGGGATATTCCAATTCAGCTTCGATCTGCTTGGAAATATCTCTTGCCAACAGTACCATATCGGCATCTGAGATCTGCTCGGGCACTACCATAACACGAACTTCACGACCTGCCTGAATAGCAAAAGATTTATCTACACCTTTGAAATTGTTTGTGATATCTTCTAACTGTCTTAATCTGCTAGTATAGGTTTCCAGTGTTTCCCTTCTAGCTCCCGGTCTTGCAGCGGATATTGTATCAGCAGCTTGTACAATACATGCAATCAGGGAAGTAGGCTCTACATCGCCATGGTGAGATTCCACGGCATTGATGACCGTAGCGTTCTCTTTATATTTCCGACACAGTTCAGCACCCAGTTGAATATGGGAACCTTCCATCTCGTGGTCTACTGCCTTACCGATATCATGCAGCAGTCCCGCTCTCTTGGCAAGTCTCACATCCAGTCCCAGTTCCGCTGCCGGAAGACCTGACAACTGTGCAACCTCGATGGAATGCTTTAATGCGTTCTGACCATAGCTGGTACGGAATTTCATCTTGCCGAGTAATCTTACCAGTTCGGGATGAATGCCGTGTACACCAACCTCCAGGGTTGCGGCTTCTCCCTCTTCCTTGATCACGGACTCAACTTCCTTCTTGGCCTTCTCAACCATCTCTTCGATTCTGGCCGGATGAATTCTTCCGTCGACGATCAACTTCTCCAGAGCAATTCTGGCAACCTCTCTTCGAATCGGATCGAATCCGGAAATAACCGCCGCTTCCGGTGTGTCGTCAATGATGAGATCCACGCCGGTCATCGTCTCGAGAGTGCGGATATTGCGTCCCTCGCGTCCGATGATCCGTCCCTTCATCTCATCGTTCGGAAGCTGTACCACGGAAATCGTAGCCTCTGCGACGTGGTCCGCTGCGCATCTCTGGATGGCACCGATCACATACTCGCGGGCTCTCTTATCCGCTTCTTCCTTCGCCTCCGACTCGATCTCCTTGATCATGACGGCCGAATCATGTCTTACATCATCTTCTACAGTCTTTAAAAGGTATTCTTTTGCCTGTTCAGAGGTCAGACCTGAAATTCGTTCGAGTTCCTGTGTACGCTGTTCCCCAAGTTTTGCAACTTCTTCCTGCCGTTTCCGCAGCGATTCCTCACGGGATGCGAGCGACTGTTCCTTGCGTTCCAGTGCATCGCTCTTCCGGTCGAGAGACTCTTCCTTCTGCTGGACTCTGTGCTCGTTGCGCTGAACCTCGTTCCGTCTGTCCTTGATTTCCTTATCAAGGTCGGCCTTGGCTTTCATGTTCTCTTCCTTGGCCTCCAGAAGAGCCTCGCGCTTCTTGCTCTCAGCAGTCGAAAGTGCTTCATCGATGAT